>NZ_CP051216.1:300000-550000 GCF_012516435.1 Pseudodesulfovibrio sp. zrk46 | reverse complement strand
AATCTTCCCAGGGTAAGTCGGCCCCTAAGGCGAGGCAGAAATGCGTAGCTGATGGGAAACAGGTTAATATTCCTGTACCTGTATATGTGTGCGATGGAGGGACGCAGGAGGATAGATGATCCGGGTGTTGGATATCCCGGTGCAAACGCGTAGGCTTGAGTGGTAGGCAAATCCGCCGCTCTTTAAGGCCGAGACGTGATGCCGTGTCTTTAAACGACTAAAGTCATTGATTCCATGCTGCCAAGAAAAGCTTCTAAGTTTAGCATATGCAGACCGTACCGCAAACCAACACAGGTAGGTGGGTCGAGCAGACCAAGGCGCTTGAGAGAACTCTGGTTAAGGAACTCGGCAAAATGACCCCGTAAGTTCGCGAGAAGGGGTACTCGGATGTGTGATCTTATTTACTTTGTGAGCACACCTGAGGCGCAGTGAATCGGGGGGGGCGACTGTTTACTAAAAACATAGGTCTCTGCTAAGTCGTAAGACGATGTATAGGGACTGACGCCTGCCCGGTGCTGGAAGGTTAAGAGGTGGGGTTAGTCTTCGGACGAAGCTCTAAATCGAAGCCCCAGTAAACGGCGGCCGTAACTATAACGGTCCTAAGGTAGCGAAATTCCTTGTCGGGTAAGTTCCGACCTGCACGAATGGCGTAACGATCTCCCCACTGTCTCAACCAGAGACTCAGTGAAATTGAATTCCCAGTGAAAATGCTGGGTACCCGCGGAAGGACGGAAAGACCCTGTGCACCTTTACTGCAGCTTGACATTGGTAAGTGATTAATAATGTGTAGGATAGGTGGGAGACTTTGAAGCATGCTCGCCAGAGTGTGTGGAGTCACCCTTGAAATACCACCCTTTATTACTTGTTTATCTAATCCAATGCCGTTATCCGGCTTGGAGACAGTGTCTGGTGGGTAGTTTGACTGGGGCGGTCGCCTCCCAAATAGTAACGGAGGCTTGCAAAGGTTCCCTCAGGCTGATTGGAAACCAGCCGTTGAGTGCAAAGGCATAAGGGAGCTTGACTGTGAGACAGACATGTCGAGCAGGAACGAAAGTTGGTCTTAGTGATCCGGTGGTTCCGCATGGAAGGGCCATCGCTCATAGGATAAAAGGTACGCCGGGGATAACAGGCTGATCGCGTCCAAGAGTTCACATCGACGACGCGGTTTGGCACCTCGATGTCGGCTCATCACATCCTGGGGCTGAAGCAGGTCCCAAGGGTACGGCTGTTCGCCGTTTAAAGTGGTACGCGAGCTGGGTTTAAAACGTCGTGAGACAGTTTGGTCCCTATCCTCCGTGGGCGTAGGAGAATTGAAGAGGGTCTGCCCCTAGTACGAGAGGACCGGGGTGGACGAACCTATGGTGTTCCAGTTGTCACGCCAGTGGCATTGCTGGGTAGCTAAGTTCGGTAAGGATAACCGCTGAAAGCATCTAAGCGGGAAGCCCGCCTCAAGATTAGTTCTCCCTCTACATTAGTAGCTAAAGATCCCTTGAAGACTACAAGGTTGATAGGCTGGAGGTGTAAGCAATGTGAGTTGTTCAGCTGACCAGTACTAATAGATCGTGCGGCTTATTTTACATCAAAAAGGAATTCTCTCTTCTCCCTATTTACTTATATATCTCGAACCCTACGGTTCACCAAATTTTCTTGGTGCCCAAGGAGGAGGGGGTACACCCGGTCCCATTCCGAACCCGGTAGTTAAGCCCTCCATCGCCGATGATACTGCATGGTAGCGTGTGGGAAAGTAGGTCGGTGCCAAGTAAAATTTAAAAGGCTCTCAGTCGTTAGACTGAGAGCCTTTTCCTTTTGGAGCCGTGGAAGGCGCCTTTACTTGTTTGGGTGGACAGCAGGACTGTAGATGTGCAGAGTATTGGATAAATAGAAGCATGCTGATTATTCGTCATAGACACTGTGTGTTGTGGGTGTCTGAGAGCACGCTTCGCAAATTGCGAGTCAATTCCAATGGTAGTTCCATCCGCACCTAATCCACATGCGATTGCTGTTCTCTGCTTAACTGCGCTTGCTCTTGTTCTGTTTAGTCGGGAGAAGATTCCTCTCGAATCTTCCAGTTTGTTTGTTCTCGCAGCTCTAGCTGTAGGTTTTGAAGTGTTCCCATATCAGGATGTTCATGGGGGCATTTTTAATCCTGTAAATTTCTTCATTGGATTCGGTAACGAGGCGCTTATAGCAGTTTGCGCTTTGATGATTGCTGGTCAGGGACTCATTCGTACTGGAGCACTTGATCCAATTGGTCGCTGGCTCGCCAGATTTTGGAAAATCAGCCCACTGCTTTCTCTCTTATTGACCCTTATCACTGGCGCATTCATCAGTGCGTTCATCAACAACGTGCCTGTCGTTGTCTTGCTTCTTCCTGTTCTTATCAGTGTGTCCTTGAAAACAGGACAATCTGCGACACCTATCCTGATGCCCATGGGATTCTCCACTTTGTTGGGTGGAACGAGTACGACGATTGGTACATCGACCAATCTGCTCGTCGTGGCCGTAGCTGCAGAAATGGGACTGAAAAAGTTTGGCATGTTCGACTTTGTTGTCCCTGCGGTGATAGCTGGTAGCGTCGGCATTGTTTATCTGTGGCTGATAGCTCCTCGGCTCCTCCCGAAACGGGATATCGCAATGAGTGATTCCTCTGCACGTATCTTTACGGCCCATCTTGCCATCCGCGAGGAAAGTCCTGTTAATGGAAAACCGCTTTCTGAAGCTATCGCCTTGGCTCAAGGAAGGATGAAGGTCGTGGCGTTGGAGCGGGGAGAAGGCAATGCTATTATGCTTCTGCCTGACTTGACTTTGTTGCCTGGCGATCACCTTGTCATTGATGACACTCCTGAGAACCTGAAGGAGTTTGAAAGCATCCTTCAAGGGACTCTCTATCCTGCTGGTGAGGAAGAGGTTCCTATCGATGATAACCATCCGCTACTTGATGACGATCAGCAAATTACAGAGATCGCCATTTTCCCTGGATCAAAGCTTGCCTCTCGTACGTTAAACAATTTTCGTTTTGTCGACCGGTATGGCCTCGTACCTTTGGCTCTGCACCGTTCGGGTAAACGGTTTCAGCGCGTGCGTGATACCATAGGGGATATTCGGTTGAGGGTGGGGGATATCCTTTTAGTGCAGGGACCTCGAGAGAATATTACTGATCTTAAAAATAGTACGGATGTGCTGGTGTTGGATTCCACATCAGACCTCCCTTATTCAAAGAAGGCCCCCCTCGCGATGGGGATCATGCTGGCAATCATTCTGGCGGCAGCTTTTGGGCTGTTACCTATCGCCATCAGTGCAACATGCGGCATATTGCTGATGATCCTGACGGGGTGTTTGGGATGGCGAGATGCAACTCGTGCAGTCAGTGCACAGGTCATTCTGATTGTCGTGGCCAGTTTGGCCCTTGGCAGTGCCATGCTCTCAACCGGTGGTGCGGAATATCTTGGGCAGGTCTTTGTCCGTCTTTTCGGTCAGGCATCGCCTACCATTGTGATTAGCGGGTTGATGATACTCATGGCCGTCTTCACGAACATCATCTCCAACAATGCTACAGCCGTAATCGGCACTCCCATCGCCATATCAATAGCGCACCAATTGGGCCAACCGCCTGAACCGTTCGTCTTGGCCGTGTTGTTTGGAGCTAACCTGAGTTTTTCGACCCCCATGGCTTACAAGACGAATCTCATAGTCATGAACGCAGGCGAGTACTCCTTCGCAGATTTCTTGAAGGTCGGAACGCCTTTGGTCCTGCTCATGTGGATTATTCTATCTTTCCTTTTGCCTCTCCAGTTCTTGTAGAGAGCACCAATGGCAATTAACCGTTTAGTCGGGATACTTACCAGAGCAGAGTTGGCCTCCCGCGCCCCAGTTTTGCTTCTTGACCTCGTCGATTATGATGTAGATGGATTCCTCACTGCAATTCGTGATTCTGGCCATTTCTCTGGTCATGACTTCTACTAGTTCGCGCTTTTGATCTTCGTTGCGCCCTTCCCACATTTCTACACGAATAACAGGCATTTCAGTTTCTCCTTGTTCCAATCAAAGGACTTGATCATTGGATACGAAAAAGCCGCTCCTACACATGTAGAAGCGGCTTTTGGGTCGCTCAGTATAAGAATGCAGGGAGAGGTACTACATCCTTTATGATTAGTCGAACTTTCTGCGAAGCCCGACAAGTCCGAGCAGGCCGGAGCCAAGGAGCCAGACTGCACCAGGGATGGGAGTAGGAGAGGCTTCGAGGCTTGCCATGGCGTAAAAACCGTCAAATTGAATTTGTACTATGCCTAATGCTGGACCGGCATAGTCAGTGAGGGAGGCGAATGTTAGTGGGTCAGAATCGATTGAGGTCCAGATGGATACACTGCTGGGGAGGCCTTGCACAAAATCAATGGCTTTAATGAAGACTGCTTGGTCGAAAGAGATAGTACCCGGGCCACCTGGTAAATCAATAAGATAGTTCTGCACGGAGATGGCATCGAAGTTTGTAAATTGTGCAGAAACATTCTCGCCTTCAAGTGCAAAGTCCGCTGGATTCGCAATCGGCTGGTCAAAAGTAAATACATCAGCGTTAGCGATTGAGGCAAAACTCAGCGCAATAACGAAGGCCAGAATTGTGATAGTTCTTTTCATTTCCCACTCCTCATAAAATGTGCTTGATCGCTCTTAATGAGCAAGTTGGGTGCCATTAATTCATATGTCAGTAATTCTAGACAGGTTGCAAAACAGACTTGAGTTGTCGGATATTTTGTCTGATTTTACTGGATGCGTCTGGAACGTGTCTCTTATTCCGCTTCCATCTTTTGGTACGGTTGCTAGCACCGCTTACATAGTGAAAAACACAATCGGAGCGACGATGAGTCGATAGTAGGCGAATCCTCTCAGCGTGATCTTTTGCAGCAGGACAATGAAGAGTTTGATCGCTGCCAAAGCCGTGATGAATGAAGTGATGAAACCTATGGCGAGGAAGAGGGCGTCATTGGCCGAGAAAAGTTGGTAGCTCTTGAGCAGGTCGTATCCTGTCGCGGCGACCATGATGGGGACCGCTGCTATAAAAGAGTATTCTGCGGCCACAGTACGTTTGGCTCCGAGGATCATGCCGCCCATGATGGTGGCGGCTGATCTGGAGAATCCTGGCCACAATGCGAGGCATTGGAAGAAGCCAATGCCCAGAGCGAGGCCAGGCGTTACCTCGTCGATGGATTCGGTTTTTGGGGTAAGGTTCAGTTGCTCAACAATCAGGATGATGATTGCGCCGACGAACAGGGCCATGGAGACCGTGATAGGATTGAACAGGTGTGACTTGATGTAGGAATGGGCGAGGAGTCCCACAACAGAGGCCGGGATAGATGTCAAAATGAGTAAGCCTATGCCGCGCATGCCTGAAAATGGCTTATCCGGATTTTTCGTCAGCAGCCCCAAGAAGATATCGCGGTAGAGAACTACTACCGCAAGTATGGCCCCCAACTGAATGGCGACTTCGAATGTCTCTGCGTGGGCTCCTGTGTATCCGAGGAGGTGCCCTGTGATGATCAGATGCCCGGTGCTTGAAATGGGCAGGAATTCGGTCAGTCCTTCCACTATGCCAAGAATGACGGCGAGATACCAGTTGTCCATGAGTTGTCCTTTGAATGGGGAATAATAAAAAGGCACAAACGCTTGCTTCCGGTCACAGACAGGGAAGTGTGCGGTGTGCCTTTTTAGGGGTTGGCTAATTTCAGGAGTACTATTGTCTTCTTCTGAACCCAATCAGACCGACAAGACCTGTGCCCAGCAGCCATGCTGCCGCAGGAATCGGTGTAGCACTCGTTTTGGCGTACAATATTGGTTCGTTCAAGTCTGAACCGGGAGCGTCCCAGCCACCTTTGTTGTCGTTAAATCCCAACAGAAATGCATTCGGGTTTTCGCCGGGCGCCCAGAACATACGGCTAGTATGTTTGTCGATACTTTTTTTACCCACCAGAAGTTCAAACTTATCATCAGCGGTGATGCCGTAGGTGGCTGCGAGGTCTATCTCATTAGTCAATTCATAGCCTCGAGTGCCTTCACTCCAATCCCAGGAGCCTGGAGAGTAGAGGATGTGAGTGCCTTTATTGTTTCCGACTACTCTGAGGATAATATCAGTCGTACTGGAAGTGTCCATGGCCATTACCTGTAAGGAGCTCATCTCTTTTAAGGTCCAATATTTGGATGGCTCGTCAGCGGCACTGTCGAGCAGCGTTGACAGGGAGTAATTGGTGCCAAAGAGGTTGTTGTACGTTTGCGCTACTGTCACTTCGTTATAGGCGGCGTGTGAAAGTGCAGGCAGCAGAAGCAGGCAAAAAGAAAGAAATATGATTTGAATCTGTCGCATTGTTTGTCTGAGTTAAAATTAATTTTGCAAGCTCATTGCGAAACCAATGCCAATCCTCGATTTGGGTGCATCATTCAATGCTTTCCGGGGGAATGAAGTTGAGAAACATTTAAAAAATAATGGGAGTCTGAAAAAAATGGAAAATGACGGGTGGGGACTGGGGAAAAGCCCATGGTGTATGCTCTCCGCCAGTCCCGTTTTTTCGGAATTATACGGAGGATGAAAAATGGTAAGAAGGTATGAAATGTTATTTTAGCTGGTTATGAGTCTAGCATGATAGTTGCTAAGAACTGGCAAATTTGCTTTCAGGGGAGGACATCTACACATGTCGGGAGTGATAAACGCATACCGGGAAGAGGATGCTGAATTCCAGGTGAGAAGAGATCACTGGGCTGATGACAGCATCTACTTTGGTTCGGAAGTACAGATCGGCAAGGTGTTCGAAAAGGAAACCATCAAAGGGCGAATCATCGGCTTGAGTGAGTATGAATTTCTCATTCTCCAGATTCCTTTGGTGATTGGATACCGTGCCAGATATGCACCGGGTTCCACTGTGGTGATGAAGTTTGCCAAAGAAGGCTCCGTATATGGTTTTTACGCCGAGATTTTGCAGATTCAGTATGATCCAGCTCCCCTGATGTACGTGAAGTATCCAAAGGAAGTGGAGTCCTTCGATTTTCGTAATAGCAAGCGCTTTCATTGCAATGTCCCAGCACGGATGTTCAATGATTATGGACACTATTTCTGCTTGATCAACGACATCAGTGACGGCGGTTGTCATATGACGGTACACCGTTGCAACGTCCGCAAGGACGATCATATTCAGGTTGGCGAAGAGGTCACCGTGTTGCTGAGCCTCTACGGGCTTGGGGAGATGGAAATCTCCGGGATGGTTAAAAGCGTTAACCTGACGGCCGACAAGATGACCTACGGAGTGCAATTCAAGGAAGGAGTCAGTGAGTCACAGTTGAGCATGTATTTGGAAATGCTGGGCGGGGCACAAATCTAAGAATGATGGCAATAAAAAAAGCGGGGCAAGGCTGATATCAGCCTTGCCCCGCTTTTTTTGTGTCTGTGCTTCTTAGTTGGGCATCGTGTCGTATGCCTTTTCGGAAATCTGCAACCGCTTGATGAGCTCGCCTTCCAAGGCAAGGAACTTGTAGAGGGAGAAGACGTGGTTGCTGTTGGCGGTCTCCAGCAGCACACTGTTGCTGAACACTTCGTTGATGGAGTCCAGAACGTCCAGCAGGGAGCGCTGACCGACGTTGAACTGCATCATGTACATGTCGCGGGACTGGATGCTGTACTGCAGTGCTTCGGCGTGCATTTCAATCTGACCGACGGCAGCCTCGTACTCTGCCCATGCAGTTGCAGTCTGGCGAACCAGGTCTTCGATGGTGTCCTGACGGAGGGACTCGGCTTCCTTGACGCGCTGGTCAGCTGCCTGCGCAGTCTTGTAATCGGAGCCACCGTTAAAAATATTCCAGGACATGGCGAGCATGGCCCTGTCGTCGCGCAGGTAAGTATTGGAGCCGTCGAGGTTGTTGGTGTTGCGGGAGCTCAGCTCGATGTCCACGGTGGGGTAGAAGCTGGCCTGCTGTACCTTCTTGTCTTTTTCCAGAGCAACGATATCAGCGTCGGCTGCCTTGATTTTGGGGTTGCCGTCCATGGTCAACTCAATGGCTGCATTGAGGGACTTGGGAGCAGCTTCAAGCTGCTCTTCCGGCGTGATCAATTCCTTCGGAGCCTCGCCGGTCTGACGGATGTATTCGGCCTCGGCAGTGTGCAGTGACTGCGTGTAGGTGATCAGGGTACTCTTGGCTCGGGCGACTCGACCTCTTGCCTGCATTTCGTCTGCCTTGCTGCCTGCACCGCCGCTGACTCGCTCAACGATGGAGTCAAGTACTTCTTCGTGGGTTACCACGTTCTCTTCTGCCAACTGAAGCAGGGTGCGTTCACGGGCGACGTCAAGGTGTGCACGGATGGAATCGAGGGCAACGGCTTCGACGGTGTCGATCAGTCTGTATTCTGCAGAGGTCAGACGGGCCTGGGAGCCGCGGTAGTTGTTGAGGCGGTCCATGCCATCAAAAACATTTTGGGTGATGGTCACAGTGGAGTCCGAAGCTGTGCGGGTTCTGTCTTCATTCCCAGCAGTTCTCGTGGTCTGGCTGTTGTACTTCTGCAGACCAAAATCAGAGGCCAGGTCAAGGGAAGGAAGGAAACGACCAATGGCCGCGGCCAAGTTGTTGGAAATGGCTTCGCGGTTGTGGAGAATCGCTTTGATCTGGGGATGCTGCTTGACTGCCTTTTGGACAGTGTCATGGATGGACACAACTTCTTCCGAACCAAAGGATAGGGTCGGCGTCAGCAGAACAATAGCAAAGCAGGTCAGTACGAGTTGTTTAAGCATCATATTCGGTCTCAGTTCATGGTTCATCGAATTCTATTCGTTGTGCCTAGTATTAACAAAACGAAAGTTATGTATGTTTCCTTTTGTGAAGGCTAACATAGCCTCCTAACATAATTCCTATCGAGTTGGCTAGTATGTCTTCGATAGAAGAGTGCCGATATGGCACGAATTCCTGGAGGATTTCAAGTGCTCCTCCCCATGCAATCAATAGCAGGGCTGTGGTTCTGAAAGAAGAGCCGGGAAAGGCCAGCATGTGAATGAATGCAAGCCATCCGTAAGCCACGAGATGTTGCAGTTTGTCCAAATGGGGGATTGATTGCGGGGTGGACGATCCGGGTATCAGAGAGCCTATAGTGATCAGTCCCAGCGAGAGGGCCCAGGTGGTTCGTATGAGTGTTTTTGAACGCATATATCAGCAGGTGGTGGTGTTTTTCTTGGATTTATACATATTCTTGTCGGCATGCTCGATAAGGTCTTCTGGCGTGGTCCCGTCTTCCGGATAATAGGCCGACCCAAAGCTTGCCCCGATGGAGAGGGAAAGTCCGTTTATTTCGAACGGTGCACAAATGGATCTCAATACCTTATATATAACGATGGCCAACGTCTGTTTGGATTCCATGTTGGGCAGGATAAAGAGAAACTCGTCGCCACCGAGCCTGGCCACAGTGTCGGAGTCTCTGACCGCGCTGGAGAATCGCGAAGCCACTTCGGACAGCAGTGCATCACCGACTTTGTGTCCGTGCTTGTCGTTCACTTCTTTGAACCTGTCCAAATCCACAAACACCACTGCGAACTTGCTTTGCTCCCGTCGGCTCTTCTTGACCTCCATGGAAAGGCGTTCAAAAAGGAGCGCCCTGTTGGGAAGGCCTGTCAATGGATCGTAATAGGCCAGCTTTCTGAGTTTGGTCTCTGCAATCTTCACGTCCGTGGTGTCTTCAATGGTCAAAATGTATCCGTTGACAATTCGGTTTTCCCAAATGCCGGTCACCTTCGCCTGAAGGCTTGGGGAGTAGGTGTTGGGAAGATCAAGATTGACAACTGGTGATACATCTTTGTCGAGAGCTTTCAATACGGGCTCGACACTGTTGAACGCCTTGATGCCGTTTGCTCCCAGTTCGGACAGCTTTTTGCCCACTATGTCATCCGTCAAATCCAGCAGTTTTCCGGCCACTTTGTTGCAGTACTGAATGACAAGCTGTGGCGAGATGGCAATAACGCCGACGTTCATGGCTTCATTGACGGTGCGGTCCAGCAATCTTGCATGCAAAAGACCTTGCGTGGTGGTGCGTTGAGCAATGTGGCTGAATTCCGCAAAGAGCGGATTGAGAGCGTGGGCGATGTGTTTGTTCAAGTGGGCTGTTTCTACAACCCAACACTGATTTGTCGGAGAGTTTTGGCAGATGAAGAGCGGGTCCTTGGCACTTTCGAGCGTACATAGGGTTTGCCCGATGGGAGTGTCATCGGCAATGACCGGGTAGCGGTAGTCCGCCACCTCTTTAATGGAAACCTGCCAGATGTTCTTCTGGGTCTGGATGGCAGAGGCGATATCCTTGCGACTGACGATCCCGGTCGGGTGCCCCTCACTGGTCGTGACAAGGTAGGGCATTGTTTCCACGCTGAGCCCTTCAAGGGCTTTGAGGCATGTCTCCGATTCTTCCAGAGCCAGTGAAGGTGCCGCCGTCGGAAGAATGGTGCCCAAGGGAGTCTCTTGAAAGTTCTGAATCTTCTGGTGGGAATCCTGTGAGATGATCTGCATTTGGCCGTTGGGCTTGCAGACCACTATATGTTCGAAATCTTTATTGGAATACTTCTGCATGAAAGAGGTTAGCGGAGTGTCGGCATCCGTGAAGGCCAACTCGCTGCAGGCGCATTCCTTGGGAGTTGCCATAACCCTTCCCGAATTCTCATCCATGGTTTTAAGGATGGAGTGGGCATGGACAACGCCGATCAGACGGCTGTCCTTGATGAGTCCTGCGCATGCCCATGGATTTTCTTTCAGGCGTTTAAGCAAAGCAGAAAGCGACGTATCATGTGGCATCAATACGCAAGGACAAGAGTGGAAGTCTCCCATCGTGATATGCGTGTTGGTTATTGGCATGGCTTTCTTTTGTCTCGTCTTAAAAAATCGGAATCCTATATTGTTCCGTCAGTCATTGTTGCCAACATCGTCATGAAAAGCTGTTATATCAATAAGTTCTCTGTGTTGGCATAAAACTCGCTTTCGGGAGACATGCAAAACGTAAACCAACTTGCCATCAAGCTGTGAATGCGACGGTGGTGAATTCTTAGCTGGAATCCACGAGGGAGTTATTGTGTCGAGAATGCAAACAATTTGTTTTCAGCTGCCGGAAAGTTTGAATGATGCTCTCATGGCCCATGCCATGGAGAGAAAACTGGAAGCGGATGCATTGATTGTTGAATCTTTGGAATTGTATCTGACAGGACCTTCAAAAAATAATCGACGTGCCCATGACCGTTATGATGTTAATCTATCAGCAGTGGCCCGTCCTGTTGGCGACGTCGTAGGCAGCTCGATCCTCCCGGGAACGGTGTTGGATGTGTCTGCAGGGGGCGTGAAGTTACAATGTGACTATGACAAGGACGACATTGATCGATTGGTTCAGGTCGGCGGAAGAGTTGAAATCATTTTTACGGTCCCGGAGAAAGAATACCCTGTGTGCTTCACGTGTGAAGTGAAACACATTTTTCACCAGGAAAATTCTGAACTTGGTTGTGAATTCGTCAAATCAACAGGCGACAGCCTCGAGGTCTTGAAAGAACTCCTGAGCAGCGCCTCGTAGGGGAGATCTGAAATGTCCAAGTTATCAAAGGATCAGTTTGATTCCGATAAGTTCCATACTCTGTACAAGATGTATGCGGACAAGATGGCGCAGGACGGTGCTCCTGACATCGTGATCAATACGTTCAAAGAGCACTTCGCACATTTTCTCAGCAATGAAGAGTCCTATTTGACCGAAGACAGGATCTGTCCGGTTTTACCGGATGATATCCCGTCCATGGATGACCTGCAAAAATACGGGGATTCCGGGCGTGCTGCGCTCCACAAGACAGCCATCATCAAATTGAACGGTGGACTGGGAACAAGCATGGGGCTTGAAGGGCCAAAGTCATTTCTGCCCGTGAAAGAGGGACGGACATTTCTGGACCTGATTCTCAAGCAGATGGAACTCCTTCGCATCGAGCATGATGCCTCACTGCCCTTGCTCCTCATGAACAGCTTTTGGACAGACAAAGCCACCCGGGAACGGTTGGCCAATGAACGCAACGGCGATCCCAACATCCCGATGACGTTTGTTCAGCATCGTTACCCCAGAATTCGCAAAGACGATTTGACTCCTCTGAGCTGGGAACAGACGCCCGAGCTTGAATGGAACCCGCCCGGACACGGCGATATTTTTACGGCGCTCCTTACTTCCGGTCTCCTTCGGCTGCTGCTGTTGCATGGTTACCGATATGTGTTCGTTTCCAATTCGGATAATCTCGGTGCCATTTTCAACGCAGATTTGCTCGGCTACATGGTCAAGGAGAACGTTCCGTTCCTCATGGAAGTGTGCCAGCGCACGGTCCAGGATCGCAAAGGCGGACACCTCGCCCGCCTTGGTGGCATCGACGGACTGCTTGGCCTTCGTGAAGTGGCCCAGTGCGCTCCGGAAGATATGGACTGCTTCCAGGATATCGATAAGTACTCGTTCTTCAATACCAATTCCATCTGGCTGGACCTCAAGGCCGTGGAGCAGGCATTCCTGCATTACCGTCAGTTCTCTCTGCAGTTGATCGTCAATCCGAAGAGAGCTGTACCCGGTGATCCCAATTCTCCGGAGGTTTTCCAGCTCGAAACTGCCATGGGTGCAGCATTGTCCCTGTTCAAGGGCGCACAGGCCGTGGTCGTTCCCAGAAGTCGATTCTCCCCGGTCAAAACCATCAGCGACCTGATGTTGACCATGTCTGACTGCTTCGAAGTGACGGAATGCAATTCAGTTGTCTGCGCAGATTGGAGGAAGTTGCCCAAGATCAATCTTGATCCCACCGTGTATTCCACAGTGGAGAGCTTCTTCTCCCGGTTCCCTGACGGCGTTCCCTCCATGGGGAATTGTACGCAATTGACTGTTCGCGGGGATGTTGTCTTTCCTCGGGAAGTCATTCTGGATGGGACAGTTGAAGTCGTGAATAAATCGCGGCAGCAATTGATACTGCCACCAGGCAAAAATCTCAGCGGCAAGTTTGCAGTAGCATAGAAATGAGAAAGGCGGGGTTAACCCGCCTTTCTTTATGCCGTTGTTCGGTAATCAATTTCGTGTTTTTGGAGTAGCTCGTAGAGTCGCGCTCTGGAGAGTCCGGCCACTTTGCAGGCATCCTTGAGGTCGCCCTTGGATCGCTTGACCAATTCCAGAAGATATTCAGCTTCCATCTGGTGCACAACCTTCTGGCGGGTTTCCTTGAACGAGGGCAACTCGGTTGCAGTGAAGTGTTGCTCCGGAAGAATATCTAACGGGGCAGCATGTTCGACTTCCTGCGGAGGTGCTGCAGTCTTGGAGTTGATCGACTGCTTGATATGACAAATTCGGAGTTCCCTCGGCAGGTGATAGGAGTGGAGCGTCTTGGCATCGAAGCAGTTGGTGATCGCATAGTTCATTGCATTGATCAGCTCGCGAACGTTGCCGGGCCACTCGTTATCTTTCAGTGCCGTGAGAAAGTCGTTGGAAAGACGCTTCTTGGGAATCCCCTGTTCCTTGCACAACTTGGCCATGTAGTGTGTGGCAAGCGGCACGATGTCTTCAATGCGATCCTTCAGCGAGGGAAGATTGATGATGCAGGATTTCAGGCGGTAATAGAGATCCTGACGGAAGGTGCCTTCCTCAACCATTTTAGACAGATTTCTGTTGGTCGCTGCAACAAGCCGGAAGTCACTTTTTACTTCCTTCTTTGAGCTTAGCGGGCGGAACGAGTGCTCTTGGATGACGCGCAGAAGGGATTTCTGAATGTTCAGATCCAGATCAGCGATTTCGTCGAGGAAAATGGTGCCCCCGTCTGCCTGTTTGAAGAGGCCTTCCCTGCTCTCCTTGGCATCGGTGAATGTCCCTTTTTCATGCCCGAAAAGAATGCTCTGGGCGAGGGTGCGTGGCAGGTTGGTGCAGTCCACAACAGTGAACGGTTGGTTCTTTCTGTCGCTGTTGTCGTGGACGGCTTTGGCGAAAAGTTCCTTACCCGTACCTGTCTCACCGAGGATGAGGACATTGTGTTTGGTTCTGGCAATGACGCCAACCCACTGAATCGCTCTCAACAGTTTCGGGCTATTCCCAATAATGGGGGCCCGTTGGATGATCGATTCGGAAATAAAGCGCTGCTTGGCCTCGCGGTGCTTCAGACATCGGGAAAGACAGCGTTCGAATTCAACGAAGGGGAAGGGCTTGATCAGAAAATCCCAGGCCCCGGCCTGAATGGCGATTTCGGCGTTTTTGCCGGAGACGTCGCCCGAGACCATGATTACGTCTGGGGTGCCCGGAGAGTTCAGGATGGTGTGAATATGTGGCAGACTGGTGTTTTCTCCCAGGTGCACGTCGAGGAATACGATGTCGTATTGCTCTTCCTGGAGGGCCTGAAGCCCTGCCTCCAACGTGTTCGTCGTCACGCATTCAATATCCAGCCTCTTCAACATGGTTGAAAAGAGCAGGCAAAAGTCATGTGCGTCATCTATTAAGAGAATCTTAGCCATGGATCACTTGGTTGCTTAAGTCCTAAATCCTTTTTGCAACCCGGCCGTCTACTGGAGACCCGTGGCTTTCCGTCCCAGGTTCGCACCTAGTTTGGCCAACACGAATATTTCGATTAGCAGCTATGACACAAAAATCAGGTTTGTGTAAAGAAACGTTCCCATGACTAAAGTTAAATGAGTTTTTTTCCCAAATTATTCGGGAAATTCTCCCGAGTAAGGTTGTCCGATTTTTTCAGAATCACACAGTGGTTAAATAGTGTGTTTGCATGTTACATACTGAAAACATTCAGAATTATCTATGTGGCATGTTTCTTCCACTAGCGCGAAGCAGGTGAAACAAAATGGGAAATGCATATCAAGTTTCGGAAGAGTTAAGTCGCCAGCTGGAGTCGATCGCAATGACGTTGAGTGTGACCCCTGAGGGGTTACTCGAGAGTATCGTTCGGCAATATGTCGGGCGTCATGAACTGCGAAATTCAGAGAACAAAGAGCGTCGAGGCTTCTTCCGCATCGACGTCAATATCCCTGCCATCGTTTCGTACATGGGCGAAGATCGCTCCGTGAGATATCAGGCTGCAAAGATCACCGATATTTCTCCGAGCGGGGTACATCTTGTGTGCTCAGGAAACCAGGTGTGCGGTGTTGCCGCTGAAACCAATGCCAGAGGTTTTCAGTTCGAGCTGTTCTTCTCATATACAGAAGACGAAAGCACGATTCATCTGGACTGCGAAGCGCAACGCATCGCTTTGGATGACGGGGATGTGCATGTCGGTGCGCGACTGTTGTTCACCTCGCGTGGTGGGCAGGAGGCCTACAGGGAATTGCTGGAGCATCTGGGACCGTCCGCTACGGATAGCGAAATATTTAACCTGTGAGAATGATAGAAAATGAATAAGGGTACTGCATCGTTGGCGATTGGTCTTCTTTTGGGTTGCCTGCTCATGTTTTCCGGCGCTGCCATGGCTGGAGCCATGGAAGGCTTCAAGCTTGGTGCTGGAGATGTTCTGGAGGTTTCCGTTTGGGGTGACGAAGCACTCACCCGCCCCAATGTCATCATCCGTCCTGACGGTAAAGTATCGTTCCCGCTGGTGGGCGATATGGTCGCAGCCGGTAAGACCGTAGAACAGTTGCGAAAAGAATTCGAAAAACGTATACAGGAATACGTTTCTGATGCGCCGGTTACCATTATGTTGCAGCAGCTTGGGAGCCCCCAAGTCTACATTGTCGGAAAGGTCAACCGGCCTGGCGTATATCTGATGAGTGGCCAGATAACGGTCCTCCAGGCGCTGGCTTTGGCTGGCGGCATGACTCCCTACGCAGAGAGTGATGAGATTCTGGTGGTCCGCGCCGGGAAAGAAGGGAAGCAGCAATATCTTCCTTTCGATTACGTGAAGGCTGTTGCCGGAGATGGGCTTGAGCAGAATATCAATTTGCAGCCCGGGGATACTGTACTGGTTCCCTAATCCGGGACACCTCAATTTGCCTCTGCAAAGTAGTTTTGCTTCATGCTGAAAGCCTCCTGTACACGATTGTCTTCCAGATTCCTGCTGGTCCTTTTGGTCCTGTCTCTCTTTGTCCCCTGTGTCAGCTATGCGGAACAGACCGTTCTGACTCCGGGGATCACGGTGCAGACAATGTACGACGACAACGTACATTTTGATGGCAAAGGGGACTGGGAGTTTCGAGTAACCCCTTCACTGAAATTGGAAGTAAGCCAGGAGGACTGGAAGATCGGCGGCGGCGGACGTGCTGCTGTTTTTCGGTACAACAATCTTTCGCAGTATGATCGCGAGAATTATCGTTTCTGGATTGATGGTGAAAAGGATCTGAATGAGCGGTTTCAGCTTAATTTCGATGCATCCTATGACTATGATCATACCTTTGTAGACGAACTGACCCAGTCCGGTACGCAGACGGCATCCGCCCTGCGTCGCAAGTACGGTTTTACTCCCGGTGCCAAGTGGAGCCTGACGGAAAAGGATCAGCTTTCCTTTTCCATCCCGATCTCCGCCATTCGATACGCCGGAAAGGACAACCCGGACAGCACCGCCACAGGTGGTGTCTTGGGGTGGACCCACATCATGAATAATGAGGTGGTCAGCCTTCTTGGGCAGGGAACATATAACCACTATCTGTATGACCGTCTGGATGGCGACACCAATCAGGATGTTTTCGGATTGATGGGCGGCATGAGTTACAACCCGACCGAACTGTTGAACCTGAGAGGCCTTGTTGGGCTTGGGTATTACAAGTCTGACGTGACTTTTGATTCCCGTTCGAATGAGAAGACGTCGAGAGGGTATTTCAGTTTTGATCTTTCGGGAACGTATTCCCGTGAAAAGTGGAAGTTTACGCTGGGAGCAGACCGTCAGGTTTCGCCTTCCACTTATGGCGAATCTTCTCTCAGAACTCGTGGTCGCGCTTCCGGTGAGTACTTCTTCACCGAACGTTTTTCTGCCTACTTGGAGGGCGCTGCTTACAATACAGAGACGGGCGGGCTCGTTTCTGAATCCAAGACCAGGACTTATTATGTCCGCCCCTGGCTGAAATATCAGTGGACTGAAGATGCTTCCATTCGTTTGGAATACAAACATACCAACACCAAAAACAGGATCTCCGGAAAAGAAAACCACCAGAACAGGATCGGGCTTCATTTCCAATATGAGTATCCAAGCTTTTTGTAGGTACCAATGAGGAAATCATGGAGACGCACAACGAAATTACTCTCTATATCAATGCATTCAAGCGGAGAAAATGGCTGTTCGCCGTACCTGCCGCAACATTGTTTCTGCTAGCGTCTCTCCTGATTTTCATTCTTCCTTCCATCTACACTTCTTCTGCAACCATTCTGGTTGAAGGCCAGGAAGTCCCTCAGGAACTTATTCAGTCCACAGTCACTGGCTATGTTGAAGAGCGTCTCCAGTCGATCAGCCAGATGGCATTCAGCCGGAAAAACCTGAAATCCATCATTGATCGGTTTGGTCTCTACAGCGAATACAAGGACAGCCTGACTTCCGAGGAAATTCTCGCCAAAATGCGTGAGAATATCAAAGTAGAAAATATTCAGGCCGATGTGGTGAGTAACACAGGGCGGCCTTCTACGGCGACCATCGCCTTTACTATCGCCTTTGATGGTAAATATCCCAAGCAGGTCATGCAGACCACCAACGCCCTTGTTTCTCTCTTTTTGGAGGAGAACCTCCGTGAGAGAGAGGAAAAGGCGTTGACCACCTATGAATTTCTGAACAAGCAGCTCGATCAGTTGCGCGAAGAAGTACAGGCTTCCGAGGCTCGTATCGCCATCTTCAAGGAAGAGCATTATCGCTCTCTTCCGGAGTTGATGGAACTCAATCTGCAAACGCTGGACAGAATCCAAAAGGATATCGATGCCCGTCAGGAAATGATCAAAACCCTGATGGACCGCAAGGTCTATCTTGAAGGTCAGATGGCCACCGTTGATCAGACCATGTATTCCTATTCTGCTGATGGTTCTCGCATTATGACTCCTGAAGAGGAGTTGAAGGCTCTGCGAAGCCAGTATCTTGCGAGCAAGACCTCTCGTTCCGAAAAGCACCCGGATATGATCAAGCTCAAGGGGCAGATCGATCTGCTTGAAAAGGAACTGGCTGCAAGGCGTAGAGCTACAGAAGGAGACGCCGAACTGGAATCCTGGCGCAGACAACTGGCTGCCTTGGAAAAGAAATATACTGCCAAGCATCCGGATGTGATCAATGCCCGAGGCAAGATCGCTGAATTGGAAGCTGAGCTGGCTTCATCGCAGAATAGCGACATGGTGCTTAAGGCGGACAAGGGGCTTGATAAGGAAAATCCCGCCTACATCAATCTCAAGACGCAGGTTCAGGCGACCACGTTGGAGATTCGCAATGAGCGCAATGTGATGGCGGAACTGCGCAAGAAGTATGATGACTATGTTGGCTACATTGAACAGAGTCCGCAGGTTGAGCAGGAATATGCCACGCTGCAGCGCGACTATCAGAACTCAAGTGCCAAGTATCAGGAGACCATGCAGAAGGTGCTGGCAGCCCGTCAGGCTCAAGAGCTTGAGAAGGAGCATGTCAGTGAAAAGCTGTCCCTCGTCGAACCTCCTGTCATGCCTGAGAAGCCCTACAAGCCTAAGCGTATGCTTCTCGTTGTTGTGGCCTTCATCCTTTCCATTGGATTCGGTATCGGTTTAGTGGCTGTGGCTGAGTTTATGGACCATTCGGTCCATGGACGTGATATGCTTACCACTTTGGTCAATGCCCCTGTGCTTGCCTCGATCCCCTATGTCCAGACCAGCGAAGAGGTGGCGCAACAGAAGAAACATCGAGTGATGATACTCACAACATCCGCTAGTATTTTTGCAGGGATAGTGTTGGCGGTTCATTTATTCGTCATTCCCATAGATGTGGCATTTTTCAAGATCGTCGATAAACTGCAGATGGTTATTTAAGGTGGATGAATCATGAGTAAAATCGCAAAAGCATTGAAAAGAGCTCAGGAAGAGCGCGCCGATGAAGCCGTGGTTCACGCTGCCATACAGCAGCCTACACCTGATACTGAAGAGCCGAGCTCTCCAAAGGCCAAACCCCGTCAGACGCAGATTCAGGAAGCAAGTGACATCCACATGGAGCGCAACAGGTTGCTCACCGGTGGAAGTGCCCAGCATATTCGAGATGCCTTCAACGTGTTGCGCGCCAAGCTGTTGCAGATGACCCGCGAGAAAGGCATGAATACGATCATGGTCACCAGTCCTGGGCGACAGGAAGGCAAGACCATCGTTGCCACGAACCTTGCCATGAGTATCGCCCGCGATGCCCGCCAGACAGCTCTCTTGGTCGACACCAACCTGCGCTGGCCCGGCGTGGCCCAGACAATGGGTGTGTGTAAGGACCAGGACAGCGGTTTGGAACACTACCTTATCGGGCAGTTGGAGCTGCCTGAGTTGCTGGTGAACCCGGGAATCGACAAGCTCGTTGTACTTCCTGCATGTCAGGCAACGACAGAGTCAGCTGACTTGCTCAGCACGCCGCGAATGCAGAAGCTCGTTCAGGAATGTAAGAATCGCTATCCTGATCGGTACGTCATCTTTGACTGCCCGCATGTTTTGGATATGCCTGACTCGCTTGTGTTCTCCACCTATGTGGACGGGATCATTCTTGTTGTAGAAGAAGGCAAGACATCCCAGAGAGATATCAAGGCTGCCATTGAGATGCTTGGCGAAGACAAGATTCTTGGCGTCGTTCTGAACAAACACATCACGCAGTAGTTCGTCATGTATCGCAAATTTTATGGCTTGAAAGAGAAGCCTTTCGATATCATCCCCAATCCCGGGGTGTTGTACGAGAGCACCAAGCATACGCAGGCGCTGACCTATTTACAGTATGGCTTTTCCGAGAATATCGGGTTTATACTGTTTACCGGTGAAATAGGAACAGGGAAGACGACGCTGCTCAAGTATCTGCTTACACAGATGACTGACGATGTGGAGGTTGCTGTTGTCTTCAATACCAATGTTGACGCCGAAGAGTTACTTCGTCTTATTCTGATCGAGTTTGAGGTGGAAGGCGTAGGACGTGACAAATCAAAGAACCTTGATCTGCTCAACCAGCATCTTATCAATACTTTTCGACAGGGGCGGCGTTGTCTGCTGATCATTGACGAAGCGCAGAACCTTTCATCGGAGGCCCTTGAAGAGGTTCGTCTCCTTTCCAACCTGCAGACTGACACGCAGCCACTGCTTCAGATCATCTTGGCAGGGCAGCCGGAGTTGCGGGATATTATCAAGAGTCCCGGGCTCGAGCAGTTGGCCCAGCGAGTGGCCATCAACTATCACCTTGCCCCCTTGTCCAGAGAGGAGCTTGGTGAGTACATTGATTATCGATTGAAAAAAGCTGGTGCAACGCAACGCAAGCTGTTTGCCGGAGACGCACTGGATCTTCTCCATACGCATACTGGCGGGATTCCCCGTGCCGTCAATGTGCTCTGTAATGCTGCGATGGTGTATGGCTATGCCGACTCCCTGGAAATGATCTCGAAACAGGTCATCGAGCAGGTCATCAGCGATAACATTGGTATCGACCCGCACAATACCCATGGCGGAGTGGATTTCGTTACCAATGAGCCTGCGTTGATCGACGGGGCAGGTGGATCGGTCAACAATGAGCGTATTGCTCATTTGGAATCCATGGTGGCCAAACTGACTGCACAGGTGAATTGGCAGTCCGGACAAATTGATGGTTCGATTTCAGAAGGTCATGAGAAGATGATCAAGTCTCTCGCAGACCTTTTGGAAAAAGAGCGAGTCCGTTCCGAGCGCTATTTTGGACGTTGCGTTGCCCTTTTCCACAAGAACAAAATGCTTCAACTCAAAGTAGACGAATTGTCGAGTCTGGAAATAACAGACAGTGAAAATGCGTCTTCCGAGAAGAAGCCCCGTTCCGGCTTTCTTCACTCCATATTCGGCATCTTTACGGGCTAATCCGTAATCCCTGATTATCACGATATTGAATACTTCCAGCACGCCATCTCGGCGTGCTGGTCTGCGTATGGTTGTGTGCGCTCTTATGTTGTCTAGGTTTTCCGGAATAAGTGGGTGACTGATATTTCCAATATGTGTCCTTATTGAAATATGCCATAAATTGAGCGGGTTGCTGTTCTGTTCTTGATTGGCACGTTTCTTCCAATAGCTGAACAAATACTTGTTTGGAGGAGACATCATGAAATTGAGGATCGTATTTTTTACCTGTCTGTTGAGCCTGTGCTTTGCCGCGAGTGCTTTTGCAATATCTACCATTCCCCCTCAAATTGGGCCCCCTCAAGTGACGATGGATTTTACCAATGGAGAGTGGAATGGTTTTATAATGAATGGAATGCCCCCTGGAAATATCGCAAGCAAAGGGGCTGAAAAAGGGATCAGTTTCTCTGGAGATTGGTTTATAAATGCATCAATCGGTGCAATGGGGTTGAGCTCTGCAAGCGGTGCGTCTTCAATCTCATTTGATAAAGATGCTACCATCGTATTTATGGGAACGACTGGTGTTAATAATGGACAGGTCATGTTCTCCATGGCTTCCGATATTGTTGAAGGCAGGGATTACGTTTTTGCCGATGGATTCGGTGGAGAATGGTCCAATGATCCGT
This sequence comes from Pseudodesulfovibrio sp. zrk46, assembly GCF_012516435.1. Lineage (NCBI taxonomy): Bacteria > Pseudomonadati > Thermodesulfobacteriota > Desulfovibrionia > Desulfovibrionales > Desulfovibrionaceae > Pseudodesulfovibrio > Pseudodesulfovibrio sp. zrk46. The sequence continues at coordinate 528,361 of NZ_CP051216.1, read as the reverse complement.
TGGAGATTGATTACGATAACGACACGGTGACCTTCGGCTTCGCTAACGTTGAAGAATTTTCATTTGCCATGCTGGGTGGTGCCGGACAGTTCCTTCCCATTGAGTCGTTGACTGTGATGGCTGAAGTCCTTCCCAATATGGCCCTTTCAAATCAGATGATTTCGACAATTGGCTACAATCCGACGCCGATTCCTGGCAGCGTGCTGCTTCTGCTTTCCGGTCTGGCCGGTATGGTTGGCATTCGTCGCCTTACCGCAGCATAGGGCCTTTCTCTGACGAGTATTGAGGGCAAGGCTGTACATCTTTTTGCGATGTGCAGCCTTGTCTAATTACTTTTTATAGGATGTGAAAAAACGGCTTCTCCATGCAGATGATTCGACTCTCCGGTTACCTCGTTGCGTTTGTTGTTTGGATCGCAGTGTTCTGGTCTGATTTTGGTGTTCTAATTAATGAATGGGACCAACCAGACTATTCCCATTGTTATCTCGTTCTCCCCATCGTCGCGTATCTCCTGTGGAGCGAACGAAGCAAAATTGCTCGTGCCATGGGAGGGGGAATCTCACTCGGTGTCGTCTGTCTTGTTTTTTCATTTGCTGCTTTCTATGTAGGCCGTCTCGGGTCCTTGAAATTTTTTGTTTATGTCTCCATGTGGAGTTCCTTGTGCGGCTTGGGACTGCTTGCACTGGGCAATCGATCTGCTCGGGCTATGTGGATGCCGATTCTGATCGGGTTGTTTGCGATTCCCTTCCCACCGTTCATCACCCGACTGGTGAGCCTTAAGCTCAGGCTCGTCTCCTCTGTTATTTCCGAAAAAATGTTGAAGGTCGTTGGCGTGCCAGTCTACAGGGACGGCAACGTCATCGATTTGGGCGCAATCCAACTCCAGGTAGTGGATGCCTGTAGTGGGTTGCGCTACCTTTGGCCCTCGATCTTGATGGCCTTGCTGATCGGATGGTTTTTTCTTTCCAAGCCCATGAGGCGGTTGTTTCTTGTCCTGATCGCAATTCCAGTCACTATTTTTTCCAACGCATTCAGAATTGCACTGACCGGTGTCCTCTCCAAATATATTGATCCCTCTTTGGCCGAAGGCTTCTTTCACGATTTTTCCGGTTGGCTGGTGTATGTATTCTCCCTCCTCATCATGGGAGCCTGTGCCTACTTCATGCGTTCTGAAGCCCCTGCTGAGATGATTCCTGAGCCGACTCCGCCAGCAAAAAATGTATCGTGGGAGCCCGGCATACTGGGCTGCTGCGTCCTCGGAATAATGCTGCTTGGACAGATGTTTTATTTTACCATGGAGAAACGTCCAGAACGAAAGGACTTTACCTCATTCCCCATGCAGATCGGAGAATGGGATGGACAGCGGGAATATCTTTCCAAACCTGTGCTGAAAAGCCTTGGTGCCGATGACTACGTCAACGTCGTGTATCGCAATAATGAAACCGGTGATGTCGTGTACCTGCTCGTGTCCTGGTATGATCATCAGACAACCAGCCACGCGGCCCACGCGCCGACTTCCTGCCTTGTGGGCGGCGGATGGGGCATCATGTCCAAGACTCAGTTGCCGGCTGTCGCCGGGGAAGGGCGCTCTTTCCCCGTGGCTCAGATGATCATGGATCGAAACGGACAGAAAATGATCTCCAATTTCTGGCTCCTCCAGCGCGGAAAGATCGTAGTCAATGAGTGGTGGAATAAATGGCATCTCCTGAAGGATGCCGTGGTTCTCAAACGTACTGATGGTGCCCTTGTGAGGATTGAGATGCCTGTCCGCCAAGGCGAAAGCGTGCTGGAATCACAGCAACTCCTTGATGCGTTTGCCAGTCGTTTGCAGCAGACTTTGGCAGGCTATCTGCCTGTAGAATACAACCGTCAATCCATGTGAGGTAGGCATGTATAAAGAGCAAGTATACGTGACGACCAACGTGGCCCTTGTCCTTGATGGGTTGGTCGTTATTCTTGCCGGATACGGGGCATATTACATCCGATGGCTTGTCGGTGATTATGGTTGGTCAATGGAAGACGGCCTCTTCATCTCCATTGTTCTCTCGTTGATGTTCATCAACTGCTTTGTCATGGGGCAGCTCGGGTTTTATACTGCGAGCTTCAATCCGCCTTTCAAGACAGCTTTTACAAGGGTCTCCCTTGCCGTTGCCGTTGATTTCTCCTTGCTGACTCTTGGTCTGTTCTTCGTGAAACAGGAAGGGTTGTCCCGTATTTTTATAGGCAGTTACGTGGTTATCGTCTTTGTTGGAGCCATGTTTATTCGCTTCCTGTTTTATCACTTTTTCAGGAAAGACGTAGATGCATATAACCTGCGGAGGATTCTCCTCGTGGGTGATGAAGAGCGTATCGAGTCGCTCAAGGCTGCCTTTGAGAAACAGAAGAGCTGGGGCCACACCCTCGTAGGGTGGCTCTCGGTTGGCGAGCCCGCATTAGTCGATGGTGTTAAATATATGGGCTCCGCCGCAATGTTCGCCAACATTGCCGTTGATGAGAATATTGACGAAGTGGTGTTTGCGGTTCCCTCCGGCGTCCCGTTCGATTTTGCGGCCAATCTGGAAATTTGCAAGAAGATGGGACTGACCTGCCGAATTGTTCCCTCCATGTTCACCCCGGGCGAACGGCGTTGGGGAATCCGGGTGGATAGTATCGATATTATCCCCGCCCTCAGCATCTACGGCACGACAATTAGCGCAACAGGGCTCTTTTACAAAAGGGTGTTGGACATCGTCGGCGGTACGATCGGGTTCCTGATGTTCTGTCTGATGTACGTTCCCATCGCCATTGCCATTCGCATTGAGTCTCCCGGACCGATCCTGTTTAGCCAGGTTCGTGTTGGACAGAACAACCGGAAGTTCAAACTCTATAAATTTCGCTCCATGTTCATCGATGCAGAGGAGCGAAAGAAGGAACTCATGGCCCAGAACGAGATGGAGGGCCATATGTTCAAGATGAAGAACGACCCCCGTGTGACTAAAGTCGGGCGGTTCCTTCGCAAGACATCGCTGGATGAGTTCCCTCAGTTCATCAATGTCGTCAGAGGCGAGATGAGCCTTGTTGGCACCCGTCCGCCGACTGTCGATGAAGTGCGACATTACAAGAAAAGCGAGCGTCGGCGCGTATCCATGAAGCCGGGCATTACCGGCTTGTGGCAGGTCTCGGGGCGTAATGCGATTTCGGATTTCGGCGATGTTGTTCGGCTGGATCTGGAATACATTGATGGTTGGCGGTTCATGCGAGACCTCGAAATTTTGTTCAAGACCGTATGGGTCATCCTCAGAAAAGATGGTGCCTCATGATTTTGCCTTTTTGGGAGTAGGTATGCTGAAGAACGTACTTTGTTGTTTGTGTCTGTGCCTTGTTTTGGGTGCATGTGGTTCTTCCGAGGAGAAGAGCGTCGATTACTATAACAAGGCCCTTGCCTACTATGAGAGCGGCGACGTCGCCGAGGCAAAGATTGAAGCCAAGAATGCGGTGAAGCTTGACCCAAAGAATGCGAAGGCCTTCTTGCTGCTCGGCAATTGCGCCGTGAAGGAGCAGAATTGGCGAAATGCATTCGGGGCTTACGGGCAGGCTGTCGAGTTGGATCCGAAACTCTACGAGGCCCAGATGGGCCTTGGCAGAATCTATCTGCTTTCCCGTCAGTATGAGAAGGCCGAAGAAATCGCCTCCCTCGTACTGGAAGCTGAACCGGGGAATACCGATGCGCATCTGCTTCGTGCTGGCGTCCTGCTTCAGATTAAAGATTATGAAGGTGCACAGCGCATCCTGCAGGCTATACTTGTAGAGAATCCTGATAATACCGATGCCGCACTGGGACTCGTCACTTCTTACGAGAAGATGGGCAATATGAAACAGGCTCTGAAAGAAATGGAGACCGCCATCGGCAGGAATCCTAAGAGCCTGACGTTGCTTTTTAAGGCCGCCTCCATGGCGGAGACTGCGGAAGACTACGCAACAGCAGAGCAATATTACAATAGTCTGCTGCACTATGCAGAAACCAAAGCGCCCGTGCAGCTTATGATTGCCCGTTTGTATGAGAAAAGCGGACAGACCGATAAAGCTGAGAAAACCATTCAAAAGCTTGTTCAGGGGGACCCGGAAAATCTTGATTACCCTCTGAATCTGGCTGCGTTCTATCTGCGGAAAAAAGACTATGGAAAGAGTCTTGCCGTAACAAAAGAGATTCTTGCGAAAGATCCTGAAAATGTTCGAGTTAAGATGGCTCAGGTGGATATCCTCCTCGCACAGAAGGAAATCGAAACCGCCAAGGCAGAGCTTGAGACGATCATCTCCGAGCACCCGGACCATCCTCTTGTTTCCACTGCACAGTCCAAGCTGGGTGCAATGTTGCTCAGAGAGAAGAAATATGACGAGGCGCTGGCTGCACTGGATAGCGCCATTATGGGGAATGCTTCTCCGGAATATTACTACCTTCGTGCCCGTATCCGTCTTGAAATGAAGGACATCGAAGGTGCCATCGCCGACTTGCGCATCGTTCGCAAGGAGTTGCCGGATCACTATGAAGCGAGGGATTTGCTGGCCCGTGCCTACCTGGCTCAGGACAAGGGCTTGATGGCAGTTGAAGAACTGCACGACATCCTTGATCAGAATGCAAATTACTCTCCCTCCCGCAACCTGCTGGTGAAATACTATGCCCGTTACGGACAGTGGGAACTTGCTGAGCAAGAGCTTGCCAAACTCCTTGAACAGACCCCTGATTCTGCGCCGCTCCTTATCGCCATGGGTGATGTTAAGCGGATGCGTGGTCAGGACAAGACCGCTGAATTATATTACAGCAAGGCGCTTGATGTTTCCGAAGAGAAAGGGCCTGCGCAGTTGCGTCTCGGTATGATGGCCGAGGCCCAGAAAAAGTTTGATAAAGCCATTGGCTACTATGATGACGTGCTCTTCAAACATCCCAAGTCTGCCGCGGCCATTGAGCGCAAGTTCTTTGCCTTGAACGCTGCCGGAAAGAAGAAAGAACTGAAAGTGTTCAAGTCAGAACTGGAGCGGGATATGCCGGAGAATCCGGTCCTGCACGATATGTATGGTCGTCTGGCTCTTTCCCAGAAGAATCTTGATGAGGCTGAAAAACAGTTCCGGACAGCGCGTTCGTTGGCACCGGAATGGGGTGTCCCCTATCAGCGTTTGATTGGTATCTATCTGGCTTCCAATCAGCAGGAGAAGGTTATTGAGGAGTGCAGGGTCGCTCTTGATAAGAATCCGGACTCTCTTTATGAGCGGTTTCTGCTCGGACAAATCTATCAAGTCCGTGGTGATGAATCCAAAGCACAGGAAGCTTATGAAGCTGTCCTTGAAGTGAATCCCAAGTTCTCTCCGGCTGCCAACAACCTGGCCTACTTGTATGCGGAGAACCATAACGATCAGGCCACCCTTGAAAAGGCTCTCGAACTGGCCAAGATCGCAGCCGCAAAAGGAAGCCCGGAAGCTCTTGATACGTTGGGCTGGCTCTACCACCTCCTTGGCAACAGAGAGCAGTCCATTGAGACGCTCCACAAGGCGTATGATGAGATGCCTCAGAATAAGACCATCGCCTACCACTTGGCGAGCGTTTTGGCCAAATGGGCCTACACTTCTGAAGCTCGTCGCATCGTCCATGCAGCCTTGGCTGACGGTGGGGATTTCCCGGAAAAGGATGCAATGGAAAAGCTGCTTAAAGAGTTGTAGGTAATATCCTGGATCAGAAAATGGAGAGCCCGCTGCCGTACGGCAGTGGGCTTTTTCTGTCTTGTATGCATAGGGACGTATGAGCCGTATATCGGGTTTATGAATATTTCAGATCTGATTTAGCCCGAAAGAGGTCTTTGGGGTGGGTCCATATTTTTCGGAATAATGAAATAAGTCACGAGCTGATGGGTGTAAGTGCTTAAATTAGCATGAATAATGTCTATGGCACGTTTTTTTCATAACGTTTGTGTGAATATTATTGTTTAAACCGTAGAAAATAGGGGTGCCTCATGGCTCTGAGCATTGGAAAACCCGCTGCTGGTACTAATCGTATTGAATACAACGTCGAGTCTGCAGAAGAACTGCAGTTCGATTTTAATTTCGCCGATGCCGATATCACAGTGAATGGTCAGAATATCGAGATCGTCATTGATGGCCAAACCATCGTGTTGGCAAATTTCTTCGATTCCGACGGTGCAACCGGCATTGAATCTATCGGAACCGAGGAGGGCACCCTTTCCGTAGATGGCTTCATACAGGCGATCATGAACGCCGATCAAAATCCGCAGGATGAAACCGCAGCTGATGCTCAGGCGGGGCAGAGAAGTGTCTCTGGATTACCTTTTGCGGGGGATCCTGATCTTAATGATGGGTTGGATTCTTTAGGCGGAAATCGCGATAATAATCCGCAGCAGCAACCTCCCCAGACCCCACGAGATAGTGATACCCCACTTCTCAATCCTGTTGAACAGCCTGCCACTGGTGGTGGCGGTTCGACTGGACCGGATCCGGTTCCCGGTGAGCTTATCAATTTCGAGAGCGCAGGCTTTTGGCCAAGCTTCACAATTGCGTGGGAGCAAGGGAGTGGAGGTGATGACCCTACCGGCGCATACAAGATGATCTCGAGGATGGGGCGAAATTACGAGACTTATCTGGGGGGAGACGGTGAGGATACATTGGCTCTCAGTGACTCTGCCAGAGGTGATGCTCTGTTCCTCACTGATGACTCGAGTAATGATTCCGATGCCCCCATGCTGCATAGCATTGAAGTTATTGATGCCGGTGCTGGGCATGATCTCGTCAATCTGAGCAGCACGACCGAGAGCTATGGAGATGTCACGATTTATGGACGTGACGGGAATGATGCGTTGTGGGCAAATGCCGGAGACGACACTTTGGATGGCGGCTCTGGAAATGATGTTTTGGTCGGTGGGGCCGGTAATGACCTGCTCGTAGGCGGCGATGGTAATGATCTTCTCTATGGTGGAAGTGGCAACGACGTCATCTACGGCAATGATGGAAACGACCGTGTGCTCATGGGCGATGGCAACAATACTATTTTACTCGGCATCGGCGACGACATCGTAACCGTGGCCAACGGTTACCACAATGAAGTGACGCTGGGCGAAGGTGCCGATACCGTCTATGTCAATAAATCCAGTCTTTCTGATGGCGCCTATGACAGCCTGGTCTCCATCTTCGATTTCAATCCCGCTGAAGATGAGCTCAATCTTGATGGCCTGAGTATTTTGGATGTCCATCAAGTGGGCGGCGATTCCGCTATCCTGGTCGGTGATGCAGTGGATCACGACAATACTTGGGTGCTTCTCCAGGGCGTTGATAATTCCGAACTGTCGGGTGTACTTAGTCATATCCCTGATGCCGATGCGTATCCTGGTCCTGAAGTTGCTGATTATGTGCAGCAGCACTTGGACGAGACGAACTCCATCTAGCCAATCGATTATTTCTTACGGAGAAGATCAGTGAAAAAAGTTCTGATAATCTTGTGTCTGACAATGCTCCTCGGCCTTTCCGGGGTTGCGCATGCAGCGGTGTTTACCTTTGAATCTGAAGCTGGTCGGTATTATCGTCCGGGTGAGACGTTTACCCTTGAAGTTGACGGCATGCAGGCTTCGTTTACCGACTTTGAAGGTGTAGATGATGAGATCAATCTCATAGAATACCCGTCCATGGAATATGGTAAAATTACCTTTGAAACTGGGCCTGTAGTCCTTGATCCGTTCGATGTAGCGTGGGGACACATTAACCGTTACGGTGTCTGGTACGGGGACGATACTGATCCTACTTGGGTGACTGCTTTTGATGAGATTCTTGCTGGCGTAACCTCCATCAAGTTGGAGGGAATCTTTGGAATTAACAGCGTGACAGCCAATCCGACGCCGATCCCGTCTGCCTTGTTGCTGCTTGGGAGCGGTTTGGTCGGACTTGTTGGCCTTCGTCGCCGGATGAACCAATAAGCATATAAATTGTTGAATAGAAAAGGTCCCCCAAAATTGGGGGGCCTTTTCTTGTGAGAAGTGGAGAGAGATGATGGTTGAGCGTGAAATGTTGGAATTTGTCGTGGATGTAGCCCGGGCCGCAGGAGCCCGGATCATGCCGATTTATACGTCGGATTTTGAAGTGGAGTGGAAGGAGGATGAAAGTCCTTTGACCGCGGCCGATAAAGCCTCGCATGAGTATATCGTCGAGAAGTTGGAAAAGCGCTTTCCTCATATCCCGGTGTTGTCAGAGGAGTCCGTCAGCATTCCTTGGGAAGAGCGTCGAAAGTGGAAGGAATACTGGCTGATCGATCCGCTGGACGGCACCAAGGAGTTCATCAAGAAGAACGGCGAGTTTACGGTGAATATCGCGCTGATTCGCCAGAATGTGTCTGCCCTTGGGGTTGTGTATTCTCCTGAATATGACGTGTGCTGGTTCGCAGCGGAAGGTAAGGGGGCATTCCGTCAGGAGGGAGTTGACCGGGCGGTTCGCATCAAATCATCGTGTCCGGACAATCTGGACGCCCTCGCCATCGTGGGGAGTCGATCCCATCAAAGCGAGGCGGTGTCTGCATTTCTCGAGTTTCTGACAAACCCGGAACTGCTCCCCATGGGGAGTTCCCTGAAGATATGTGCTGTGGCTGAAGGCAAGGCAGATATTTATCCCAGACTGGGGCTTACCAGCGAATGGGACACGGCCGCCGCTCATTGTGTCGTGACAGAATCCGGCGGCTACCTGCTGGACGAGCATGGCGTGCCGTTGATCTATAATTCCAAGGAGAGCCTTCTGAATCCGCACTTCATCGTGCTCGGCGGGGCCAACGGCAGATGGCGTGAAGAAGTTATTCATGCCTTCCGTAAGGCAAATGAGTTGACGGCCTGATGTAGTTGTTGCCTGGATGTAAGACAGAGATTGATGATATCTGGTGGGGCGAGAAAAAGCTGAATTTGCTGACGGTGCGTGATGCCTCTTGGTGTGTCGTTATGGAGTTTTCGTGATTGAAAGAATGGTTGTGCGCAGGGAGGCGCTGGCCCAGTGCGGTCTGTTGGATAGTTCTGATTGTCGCGCCTTGTTCGTGACGGCGCAGGCAGGGCAGGGGAAAACCGTGCTGGTGTCCCAGTTCGAAGAAATGTCCAGCCGCTACTTTGTCTGGACGACCTGTACAGAAGCGGATCTTGATCCCTACGGTTTTTTCGAAAAAATCGTCTGGCAGCTCGACAGTGCCATCCCGACCTTCAATGGCGCTGAGGTCCTTGCTCCACTGCAGCAGATGTTGCTGCCTAACGAGTTCGTGGAAATGGCTGCCGAGCGACTCGCTGTGGAGTTGGCGTTATCCAACCTCCAACTGACGCTGGTGTTCGATGATGCGCACCTGCTTCAGGAGTCAGAGCTCTGTGTCCAGCTGCTGTGGCAGATTGTGGCCCAAAGCCCTCCTTCGGTGAAATCCACCATTGTTTCGCGTTATTCACTTCGGCCTTCAATCGAGGGTGATCTGCAGTCCGGGCAGTACCTTGAAGTAGATGCTTCCATCCTCGCATTCAGTCGTGAGGAAATTGCCGAGCTGTATAATGAAGTGTTGGAAGTGCCCACCGGAACTGAGCGTATCAACAACTTGCTGAAGGCCACTGAAGGGTGGGTGGCCGGGCTGATGCTCCTTCACAAGAACAGCGGGCTCGAACGACTTGTCGGGGTTGATAAGGATGCCGATCTTGGTGATTTCTTCCATGATCTTGTTTGCTCGGGAATGCAGCCTGAAGACAGAGCGGTGCTGTTCCTCCTGTCTTTGCTGACAGAGATTCCCCACGGTCTCCTTGCGAAGTTGGGCGAAGAAAGGATTGCCCACCATCTGGATGACATGGTGTCCAGAAATCTCTTCCTTCGTGTAAAAATGGAGGGTGGGGAAGCGGTGTATCGTTTTCACCATCTTCTGCAGGAGAGCTTTGCTGCAAGGGCCAAGGAAGAGATCGCTGAAGTCAGACGCGCGGAATTTCTTAAATCTGCCGGATTGTTTTTTGTGGAGCGGGGACGTTTGGACGAGGGGGTACGTTGTCTGAGCGCGGCCGAGGCATGGAGCGATGTTGAAGATGTCATGCGCCGCTCCTGCATCAAGCTGTTTGTACAGAACCATCACTTCACCATCATAAAACTTCTGGGCGGGGTGCCGGAGTCAGTTAAGGCTCGCTCCGCATGGCTGACTTTTTGCTACGCAGGCGCGCTCATGGGACAGAATCCAGGCGAAGCTCAGATGGGGTTGCTGCGCTCTTTGGACATGTTTACCAAGGCAAACAATGAAGTCGGAGAGTTATTCGCCCTGTGCTCATTGCTCAATTTTCAGATTCTGATTGACGGCAATTTTGGTCGCAAGGCTCGTTATGTCATCCGGGGTGTCGAACTCTTTGACAAGGTGCAGGGCCAGATGTCTGCCGAAGAAGTCCTGTTCACTGCACAAGCGTTGACCTTGGGCAAGGTCTACTATCAAAGCGAACTGGATGAGGCGCGTCGGTTCCTCGGTGTTGCTCAAAGTGCGCAGCGGCGAATGGCAGACAAGGTCGAGCCGTGGCTCGTCATCTCCGAGGCCTTGATCTGGGGTATGATGGGGAATCTTGATCGTTCGTTTGATATTCTTGATCAGCTGTATTCCGAGATCAGCTCGCCTTGGTTCGGGCCTACCCTTCGATTTTCCATCCTGCTCGTCAGAATGAATTATCTGGAGATGAAAGGCGATGCCGCTAATTTCCATGCGGTCAAACGAGAGATTGAGCAGGAATGTCCTGATCTGATGGAGCAGTCGTATCTCGCACCGTTTTCCATCATCTGGGAGCTGGATTTGCTGGTCAAGGATGGGCGTTATGAAGACGCTCTGGAGTTGGCCCGGGAGAGCCTCAAAAAACCGCCATTACAGAATCCACATCTGAAATGTCAGGTCATTTACTATTATGTTCTGGCTTCTGCCTTCTTGGGGAATGTGGATGAGGTTGAGCAGAATTACCGGGATGCATTGCGAATTCGCGCCAGCAGCGGCGGACCATTTTTTGTTCATCTGACACACTGCATGGTTGGCGCAGCCCTTTCTCTTGTCGGACAAAATGCCGTTGCAGAGCGAATATTTCGGAAATGCGAGAAATGGGAGCAGCGCTATACCCCGCCCTATCATGCTCCGCTAGTCTATTCCTACAGGGCAGCCATGTATTTGAGGCAGGGCGATGCAGAGGCTGCGAAAGCTGATGTTTTTCAGGTTCTCAAAAGGATGCGTCAATTCAAGAATAAGCACTTCTTTGCATGGTCGCCGGATATTATGGCTCCCCTGTTGGCCTTTGCGGTCAAGGAGGGGATCGAGCCGAGTTATGCGCGTCATCTTGCCAGAGAACAGCTTGGAATGAACTTCCTTGATGACGGAACGCAGATTCCATTGCTGCAGGTCAAGATCGTAGGCGGCCTTGAATTGGCAGTGGGCGAGGCGCGTATCGATTCAAGTGATCTGACATCTGCCTGGAGACGAGTCTTATCCCTGTTGGCGGTTGCCCCGAAGCAGACGTTGCCGAACGAGAAGATTCAACGTGCTTTATGGCCCGATGAAGAACCGGAAGACAGTCGTGGAAAATACGACACCATGCTCTCAAGGTTGCGCTCCAAACTCGCTTCCATTCTGGGCAAGGAAACCACCGGAAGGTACTTCCTGCTGAAAGGACAGCAGTTGCAATTGCAGCATTGTGTGGTGGACTGCAATCAGATTGTCAGTCTGGCTCGAGAGGGTGTCGCACTGGTGGAGAAGACGCAGGACTGGCAGGCGCATCACGTCTTTGTTCTCATGGCCCAATGTATCGGTCCCATGTTTGAGGACAGTGCTTCTGCATTGGCTCTTCCGCCGCAGATCGCTGATTCGGTGGCACGGGCATTGATCGTCTGGGTCGGGGTGCTTGAACGGGGTGCCAAGCTCGAATATGCCCTCAGGGTGGTGGACAGAGGCTTGAGTCTGATGCCCATAAACGACACCATGCAGCGGCAGCGCTACAATCTGCTTGCATCTCTCAATCGACCTGGCGAGGCGTCTCTCAGTCTGAAGCAATACCGATCCGCTTTGGAGAAGGAAGGCTTCAGCGCGGACGAGCTCTCACTGATCATCGACGGCATTCTGGCCTATTGATCCGTCCTCCCGTTCGGGGCAGGGATGTTGTACGGGATTTCCAGTGAAACCGTCGTGCCCGACAACTCAGATGAATCGCAGACAATGTCACCGCCGTGGAGGTTGGCGATGAGCTGTGCGGAGTATGCTCCTAGGCCAGTCCCGCCTTCTTTTCCATGGGTGGCGAATCGTTCGAATACTCGGTCGAGCATGCAGTCAGGAACCGCACCACGGTTGTGGATGGCGATGCCCCAGCCGTCTTCTTTGTCCTGAACGGTGACAGTGACGATACTGGAAGGCGGTGCAGCCTCAAGGGCGTTCTTGATCAGGTTGTTGCACATGGTGTGAATCAAGGTTTCCTCACCGGTCACGATGAATAACTCGCCAATGCGGTTGGCTATCTGCCAATCCAGCGAGACCCCCACCTTGCGGTCCTGCATGATGTTCTGGAGCCCTACGATTACATTTCTCAGCGTATCTTTGAGGCTGAACGGCGTGTTCTTGATCTGGTAGTTCTCGTCCTTCAGGTTCCCCAGCTCGTGCGTGAAACGGATAATGTCGAGGGCCTGCTTGCCTGCATTGTGGATCAGTTGCGTGATGGCGATCTGCTCGGAACTCAGGTTGTCGAAACTCTGCAGGATTTCCGAAAACCCGATGACGAGGCTGATCGGCGTGTTGATGTCATGACGCGCAAGGCTATCGGAAAGCATACGCTGCTTGTCCTGTTGTTTGCGGCTTGAGATATCTCTGGCCACTACAAGGGCGAAGTCTTCCTCGGCAATGGTGACTGGGCTGATGCTGACCTCCACATGCAGGAGCGTGTGATCCTTTTTGCGAAAGGCGGCCTCGTAGAACAGTGGTGCATCTTGTATGGAAGAGTTCTGCAAGGAATTCGTCAGAGGCAATTCTCTCAACTTGTCTATCTCAGAGATGTTAATCCCGGCCAGTTGTTCTGGAGTGTACTGAAGCGCACTGCTTGCAGCCCAGTTGGCGCCGATCATTTTTCCTGAAGAGTCAACGAGGAGAATGGGGTCAGTGATCAGGTCAAATGCCTTAAAGAGATTGTCCACGCCGTACTTGTCGACAATTTGATCTATGATTTCCTGCTTTTGCTGGTACGATGTGGTGGCTATATTCATGGCGAAATTCCTCTCGAGTATGTCGTGTCAGGCGTTATGTATCGCCCTGGCGAAAGGGCCAACGATTATATTCAATGCCTATCTTTCATTTATCTTACATTTTGTAACAACGTATCAGAAATCAATGAAAGGGGACACCTGTGTCTGCGTTTCTTGGAGTATGGCGATCGAGTGAGAGGGGAGCGTGTGTCTGGATTTATCGGAAAAAAGTACGACAAAAACAGAAGTGAAATATGGGCTCTTGTAAGGTGTTGAAATTGAGCTTCTTTTGAAGCGTGACTGTTTTGGTACGAATTTTTCATAAAGACGGGAAAATAAATTTTGGAGTTCTGTCTAATGCGTATTTACATTTTGAGCCTTCTTTTCCTTATGGTGATGCCCGCAGTGTCTGCCCACGCGACGACTTTTTATAATTTGAATAACTTTACGACATCGTCCGCGATAGCCCCGTTCATTGAGGAACACACATTGGGTGTGGCGGACTTTGGAACCTGGGAAGTGGCTCCTCTGTACAAAGAAGCCGGTCACGTCAATGAATACTGGTTTACCGGTGACAATACCCGGCTTTTCAGCAGTAATAATATCCCGAAGACTCTTGAGTACAAAGAAGTAAGCGGTCTTCACATGACAGGTTTCAAAGACACCAACCTTTACGGGAATACTTTTTTCAATTTGACTGACACAGACGGCAACGGAAATCCTTACGTCAGAATATTTGATGTTATTAAAGAGTTCAGTTTCGGCAGTAACACCATAGAGTTGGGATCCCTGCTGTTGGGGTTCAACGACTCCAATAATGGCGTCGACCTTGATTACGATGATTTTGTCATTGTTGCGCGTAAGACTTCTGCCACTCCGATCCCCGGTGCAGTCTGGCTCCTGGGCTCCGGTCTGGTCGGCCTTGTCGGTCTGCGTCGCCGCGCCAACGCCTAGCGCATACAGAATCCAGTCCAATACAAAGGCCCCCTCTCGATCGAGAGGGGGCCTTTGTATTGGTCGTTTGGAGAGTCCGAAGTCGATATCAACTCAACACGATCGAAGTTAGCCTCGCTCATAGGGCTTGGGCGCAGGAATTTCCGCACCGCACTTTTTGCAGGTCACGGCTTTCCCCCGCTGGATCAGCTTGATGAGTTGGCTGTGCTTGCATTTGCGACAGGTCCGCTTGAGGTCAAGAGCCGCCTGTAGTGATGCGTAAAATACCCACATGGAAGTATCCTTGGTGTGTTCTTGGGTGTGTTGAGTGTTATGTGCCGATAAAATTAATCTTCCTGAGAGTCCATTTGCTCTCTGAAGGCTTCGATCTGGCTCTCGAGGCCAATGATCTCATCCACGGGCAGGGCAAAGGCGATGCCTGTGCCGGGCTTGTGGAATTCTCCCGCTGTCTCGATGGCCTTCATTACCGGCTTCACGAGGTGTTCTTCAAGGAGCAGCATGACGATATCGGTCTGGTCCTCAAGGGTCAAACCAAAGAAGGTTTTTGCCTCGTGGATGCCGGTTCCGCGTGCCGAAATGATGGTGGCACCGGTCGCTCCTGCGGCCTTGGCGGCATCGACAACCGGGTCGGTCTTATGCGTCTTGACGGGCGCGAGTACGAGTTTAAACTTCATTGGTATTCTCCTTGGAAACCGGCTTTGCCGATAGTTTTCTTTGTGCCGCCCAATGGGTGAACTGAGCATAGCCCATGACGGTGATTATTGGAAAGAGGCTAGCGAAGGCAATGAGCCCGAATCCATCCAGGGCCGGATTGCGGCCGGGGACTGCCTCGGAAAGGCCCAGGCCGAGGGCCGCTACGAGCGGGACCGTGACGGTGGAGGTAGTCACGCCGCCGGAGTCGTAGGCAAGGGCGATAATCTTTTTGGGTGCCATGAATGTTTGCAAAACAACAATGACGTAACCCACCATGATGTACATGTAGAGCGGCGTTCCGGTAACGATCCGGTAAGCGCCGAGCGAGATGCCCACTGCAACACCGAGGGCCACCGTGAGACGCAGGCCCCACTGGCTGATGACGCCGCCCGATACTTCATTGGCCTTGATGGCCACGGCGAGAAGGGACGGCTCTGCAATGGTCGTTGAAAATCCAATCATGGCTGCGAAGAGGTATATCCAGCCGTACGCTGTCCAGTCGGTGGGAGCCACCAAAGAGGTGCCGCCGGTCAGGAAGGCGGGATCGGAGAGCTGCGCAGCCATGATTTTTCCGATGGGGAAGAGTGCCTTGTCCAGACCTATGAGGAACAGGGCCAGACCAAGCACGACATATATTCCACCAACGATCAGCCGTTTGAGGTGTGGGATGGGCTGTCGCAGGACGAATAGTTGAAAACAGGTGATAAGGGCCAGAATCGGCAGGATGTCCCTGAATGTTGCGAGCAGGACGCTGAAAAATTCCATGAATATCTGTGTCATAGTGCTGATCCCTGCTCGTTAGCTAAAAACAATCAAGCCGTATCCCATGACAAAGATCATGGGCAGAAGTGACGCAAACGCGATGAGCCCGAAGCCGTCCAGCAGCGGACTGCGGCCCTTGATGATGGAGGCCAGGCCAACGCCGAGGGCCGCCACAAGCGGGACCGTCACCGTGGAAGTGGTTACACCTCCAGCGTCGTATGCGATGCCGATGATCTCTTCCGGTGCCACCAGAGTCATGAGCATGACGATGACGTAGCCGCCAATAATTAGGTAGTGGACGGGCCATCCCTTAAGAATTCGAAGCACGCCGATGAGAATCGCCAGTCCCACGGAAACGGCGACGGACATGCGCAAGCCGAGCGCGTAACTGGAAAGAGAATCTGCTCCCGATGCGATGAGTCCGCCCTGCGATGCGATGCTGGCGGCTTCGGCAGAAACGGCGATCAATGCCGGTTCGGCCACGGTGGTGGAGAATCCGAGAGCGAACGCAAAGGTCAGCAGCCAGAACAGACTGCCTTTGCGAGCCAGCGCGTGTGCCATATTCTCGCCGATGGGAAACAGCCCCATCTCCAGCCCCTGAATGAACAGGGTGAGGCCCAGCACAACCAGCACACCACCAAAGACGACATCCCCGATATTGGGAAGCGGCTGTCTGAGAACGATGATCTGGAAGAACGCAATGACCAGAATGATCGGCAGCAGATCTTTGAACGAAGTCCATAACTTGATGGAAATGGACCGCAAAATGGCGGACGTTGGATTGGAACTCATGGGTATATGTACTTCTCGTCTCTCTGTCAGTTTCGGGGCTCAAGCTGATGCCTGAGTGTCTTGGAAAGAACATTTACTACAAGGCGTGTGCCAAGAAGGAGAGGAGCAGCCTGAGTAGATGTCTGTCGAATATCTTGCCGTGTTTTTATGTCGTTATTACAGCCTGTTATATTTGGGCTTGTTGTTTTGTTTTAGAAGGGAGCGGCCCTATTATATAGAAATATATGGCGGGGTGAAAAGTATCGAGGCTTGTGCTGTTCGTAAGCGCTTAACAGTATAACTGTCTTAAATCATGTAGTTATTTCGGTTGCGGGGCGTTTTTACCCGTCGGGGCGCTTTGTATCAGTGGGGTGGGATAGAACTGGGTAGTAACTAAACGAGCCTTAAAAAAGCCGCTTCCGGTGAGTTTCAATAGAGGAAACCAGAAGCGGCTGGGGTTGGCCTTGTCGAGAGGTTACGGGGTTCTTCTCTCCATCTCCTCCTTGTAATTCTTGAGCTTGTTAAGCTCCTTCTGGAAGTGAGGCCGGTGCCAGAGTGTGCCCTTTGCTCGACCGGAAGCAGCCGAAATAGCGAGGTCGACGCACTTGTAGGCATGCTGAAATTCCTTCTTGGGAGCGGTGTTTACCCAGTCCGAACCGTACTTGTTTTCGAGCTTCATGACCTGGCTTCGAGCGGTGTTGATGGTGCTTTGTGCAATTTGCTCAGAGGTCGGATAGGCATGGCTTATTGCAGAAAAGCCAAGAATTATAGTCAGGGTCAGAACAGCTATTAAACGCTTCATCATATCTCCTCATTGTTGGGAATAAGCCCAATTGCTTAATTGGTACACGTTTATCAGTCCTTTTTGAACTACTAACGCCCTTAACTAATCATTTGAAAGACCATTTTCCCATGACTCATTCCGCCAAATAGTTGTTCTTTTGCGCCAACTCTTGGATATCAAGGCGAGCGTTGCGATTTCGCCATAGAAAGAGCCGCTTCTGGTTGATTACCAGAAGCGGCCTTATGTATGCGGGAGCATGCTCAGGAGACAGTTAAAGCTGCCGGCAGTCCTGCTTCAAATTGATCTGTGCGACGTGGGTGGAAATGTCATGCTTTCGAAATTCGCTGATCAGGTTCGTAGCAATGTCACTCTTCAGGTTCCACGCTTCTGCCGGAGAGTCTGCCCAAGCGGCGATCCAGCATACCACGCTTTCTTTCTCCATGCTGCGAACCCAGAACTGCGGCGGCTCCTGGTCGTTGTGATGTTCGCTATTGGATGCCACATCTGTTGCTATTTCCTTTATCTGCTCAAGGTCTTCATCGTATGAAACCGAAAACTCAAGGTAGGCCCAGATAAGGCTGTCATTGAGGGTGAGGTTGATGAACTCCTTGTTGAGCATGCGGCTATTGGGAATGACGTATCGTTTCCAGTCCCATGTCTTGATTTTGGTGTGGGTGATGGAAATGTCTTCGACCGTTCCGTATTGCCCATCCATCATCAGGGTATCACCAACCCGAAGCTGTTTGGAGAAGCTGATGACGATGCCGGAGATCATGTTCTCAATGAGCGGGCGGGCAGCAATACCAACGACGGCTGTCGTAATGGCGATGATAATTGACAGCATCGTGCTCGGGATTTTTCCGACGAATGGAAGAACCAGGGCAAAGGACCACAGGACTAGTATGGCTATGGAGACGGCCCTTCTGATGATGGTGAAACGGGACCGTACACCCTGAATGACCTGCTTTTGTTCCTTATGCTCCTCTTTGTCGGAAAGGACATCCGTGGGCATGGCGGCCGTTGTTTCCGGATCCTTGATCAGGCGCTTGATACGTGAAACCCGCGCCTCCCGGAAAGAGGATATCCGCGTATGAATCCAGGCATACGCGAGCATTGCTATAAGTGTGATCCCTATCAGATAGGTGAACAGGTTGATATTTTCGAGCATCATTCTCCTTGTAAAGTTTTAACAATGGTCGGGGCCGCTGTCAGGATACGACATCCTCGTCCATGACGATCTCAGAAAACTTGTCCACCAGAGCTTCGGCTTTTGCCAGCGCCTCGAAGCAGGCAATATGCATGATGGCATCTCCCTTGTAGACCGTCGGCAGAGACTGGGCCCCGATCACGACCCCGTCCTTCGGGGCCTCCAGAATAGTTTGGTATGCTCCATATGGATCGAAAATCGTCCCCAGGGGCTCGCCCTTGCTTACCCTCTGGCCAACTTTTACCTTGGCTCTGAACAGCCCGCTGGCGTTGGCGCGACACCATGTACGGTCATGGGCAACCTGCATGGGCATTTTCCGTTTTCTCGATCCTTTCTTTCGTGTCAGCATGTTGAGGTGCTCCATGACGGAAGTCACGCCCCGGACGCCTGCGCGGATGGAGAACTCATCAAATCGCAACGCCTCTCCGGCTTCAAAAAGCAGGATGTTGATTCCAAGTTCTTCTGCCGCATATCGCAGCGTGCCCTCAGTGCCGGAAACCGTCAGCGCCAAGGGAGCACCGAACGCCTCAGCCATGCCCAACACGACTTCATCTTCCATGTTGCCGCGGAGGTGGGGGAGGTTGTGACGGTGATTGGACCCGGTATGCAGATCTATTCCGTACTGACAGCGTTCAACGACGTTTTCAAAAAGCACTTTGGCAAGCTCGGACGCGAGCGAACCGCCGGCTTTACCGGGAAAGAAGCGGTTGAGGTCCCGCCTGTCCGGCAGATACCTCGTGTTCGACGTAAACCCATAAATGTTCACCACAGGAACGGCATAGAGCGTGCCTGCGAGTGATTTCAGCCGTTTGAGGTTGATTAACCGTCTGACAACTTCAATACCATTGAGCTCATCCCCATGGATTGCGCCCGTGACGAAAATGCTTGGCCCTTCCCGCCTGCCATGCAGGACATGAACAGGCATCCCGGTCCCTTGTCGCAATGATGTGTCAGGGACCGGAAGGATGATGGTTTTTCGTTGGCCGGGAGCAACAGTGTGTCCGGCAATTTCAACAGAAGCTCTTGTCATGAGGCTTCCCTCGTAAGGGGGGGGGATTAACCCTTTCCCCGTGCTTTCGTCTTGCCGGGCTTGGCGTTCTTCTCAATGAAATCGATGATCTTCGCAGCGATGTTGATACCGGTCGCTTTTTCAATCCCTTCCAGGCCAGGAGAAGAGTTGACCTCCATGACCACGGGGCCGTGATTGGAACGAAGCAGGTCCACGCCACATACGTTCAAACCCATGATCTTGGCTGCGCGAACTGCGGTTGAACGTTCTTCGGGAGTGATTTTGACCGGTGCCGCCGTGCCGCCGCGATGGATGTTCGAGCGGAATTCGTCGTTGTTGGCAGTGCGCTTCATGGAAGCAATAACTTTGCCGCCGACAACGAAACAACGGATGTCTGAGCCCTTGGATTCCTTGATGTATTCCTGGACGAGAATGTTGGCCTTCATTCCCTGAAACGCCTGGATAACGCTTTCCGCAGCCTGACGGTTTTCAGTCAGCACGACGCCGATGCCCTGAGTGCCTTCAATGAGTTTGACGACCAAAGGCGCTCCGCCAACCATTTCGATCAAGTCATCCGTAAATTTGGTCGAGCTGGCAAAGCCTGTTACCGGCAGCCCAATGCCCTTGCGGGAGAGCAGCTGCAGGCTGCGAAGTTTGTCCCGGGAACGTGTGATCGCAATGGACTCGTTAACACTGTAAACTTCCATCATTTCAAACTGACGAACAACGGCAGTGCCGAAGAATGTGATGGATGCGCCGATGCGGGGGATAACCGCGTCCACGCCAGTCACTGGCTCGCCTTTGTAATGGATGCTTGGATTGTGGGAGGTGATGTTCATATAGCAGCGCAACGGGTTGATAACTTGAACATCGTGACCGGCTTCAAGGCCCGCTTCCACGAGCGCGTTGGTTGAGTAAAGGCTGCTTTTCCGAGAAAGAATGACAATTTTCATGTGACTATTCACCTGTGTGGTAGTGTTCGTAAATTTTGTTGCCGTATTTGCTTCCAGCCTGCATCGAGAGGTGCGGATCGACGATGAGTCTGCCCGTCATGGCATTTCTGCCAAGCAGCATTCGGAACTTCATGTGGTCCCGGTTGGTCAGGGTCAGCTCGATGGGCCATGTGCGACCAGCGATTTGAAGGGTGGTGCCGATTACAAAGCGTTTCTGACTTTGTCCTCCCGAGTTGGTCACTTTTCTGCGATCAATCAAAGGGGCTGTGCATGGGATGGAAACCTTATCATTTCCTTGAAGGGGATGTATGCTGAATGACACATACTCAACTCCGCCCTCGCTGTAGGGAGTAATGTCGAAAGCATGGATTGCCGATGTTTTCGCTCCCGTATCGATTTTCGCCTTGATTGCCGGAACGCATAGATCCGGCAGGCCTACCCATTCCCTCCAGCCAATGATCATCTTGGGTTCTTTGCTGCTTTTCATTGCACATCCTGTTTCATCTGGCGGGTGTTTCGCGATAATTTATCGCTAAACACTACCTATTAATGTCCATAGCATCAACAGGACAAACCCTTTGAATGGTAGATCTGGAAATAAGCCGACAAGTCTTAATTCGGTATTGTAGCAACTTCATCATTTGATTTTTGCATATATCGCTTACGCCAGTGTATAACAGCGCACGAGTCTTCCTTTCGGTCGATTTTATAATACAAGAGAGGTGGTAATCGGTGTTTTGATCTATTGGAAAAAAATGAAAGGAGGGGCAGTAATGGATAATTCTACATGGATAGGCTGGCTGGTACGAGTCCTCTTTTCCGTACTGGTACTGGGTGCGCTGATCATTTTCTTCAGATGGCTCAAAGGCAGCAAGGGAAGCTGGCAGGAGCTGTGGCAAGTGTTGAGTGGCGCCCTGAGGAAACAGGTCGTCAGCATTGTGATGATTGCTTCCGGGTGTCTGCTGATCACTCTGTTGATGCCGCTTGCCTCGCTGGATCCGGAGGTGGCCAACAATCTGCTCAGGTTAATGGGGACGGTCTGGGTTGTGGTTGCTGCCTGGGGAGTGACTTTGGCGTCAACCATTGCAGTCCGTGTGATTCAGTGGAAATACGATGTGAATGTTGCGGACAACCTCTTGGCTCGCCGCATGCACACCAGAATACGGGTTTTGCAACGGATCGTTGTGGTCATTGTCTGGATAGGAGCCACTGCAGGAATTCTAATGCAGTTTGACAGATTCCAGACTCTCGGTACCACGCTCATGGCTTCTGCTGGTATCATGAGCATCATTCTGGGCATATCGGCACAGAAAACCTTGGGGTCAATGATCGCAGGGGTGCAGATCGCCCTTTCTCACCCGATCAATCTTGACGATGTCGTCATCGTTGAGGGCGAATGGGGGCGGATAGAAGAAATCACCTATACCTATGTGGTGGTCAAGATATGGGACCAAAGACGTCTGATCGTGCCCGTGACGTACTTTTTGGATAACCCCTTTCAGAACTGGACGAAGAAAAGTGCCGATATAACAGGGAGCATCTTTCTCCATGTCGACTACGCAACCCCGCTCGACCCATTGCGTGATGAGGCTCGCCGTCTTTGCGAGGCTGCCGGGGCCTTGTGGGACGGCAAGACCTGTGTCCTTCAGGTAACGGAAGCAGGGGCAGAAGATATGACAATCAGGGTGCTTGCCGGTTCTCCTGATGCCTCAAGTGCGTGGGAATTACGTTGCAAAGTTCGGGAGGGGCTCATTGCTTTCATACAAAACAACTATCCGGACAGTCTGCCCAAGCGTCGTCTGGTGATGGCGAAGCAGGAGTAAGAGGGCGGGATTGTGTGCGGCCATGCATGAAGACAATACATGTCAGTTCGAAGTTTTTGTGTTAATCTGAAGTTCAACTGACATGATACATGCAACTCTGGAGCGCGCGATGAGAAAAATTGTCTTCATTGCAATGGCGTGGCTGTTCACAGTCTCCGCAGCTTGGTGCGATCCGCTGGTCTTTGTCGCTGAAGACGGCTTCCCACCATACAGCTACTACGAGCATGGCAGAGTACAGGGGATTGATGCGGAGGTTCTCCGTGAGGCCGGTTCGCGCGCCGGAGTGGATGTGAAGGTCGAGTTGGTGCCGTGGAAGCGCGTGTTGTTTATGGTGCAAAGCGGGCAGGTCGATGGTGCAATTGCCATGTTTCGAAATGAAGAACGGGAGAAAATATTTCACTTCTCCAAGAACCCCGTCCACGTTACCAATCTGGTGGCTTTCTTTCCAAAGGGAAGCAGCTTTCGTTACAGAACAATAGCTGATCTATATGATATGACGGCTTTTGTTATCGCCGGATACGCCATCAGTGCGGAGTTTGAAGAAGCCGTTAAGCAGGGGAAAATTCGCCGAGTTGAAGTAAACAATATTGCCGATGGCCTGAACAGGCTTCAAAAGCAGGAGAATAGCTGTTTTATCGGCAATCGTGTGTCCGTGTTTTATTATGCCCGCAGGCACGGAGTCGCTGACAAGATCGAGCCTGCAGTAGGTCCTCCTGTGAAGAAGCGAGGAGCCTACATGTCCGTATCCAAAGTCGAGTTCAACAACCCTGACCGGAAAGCGGAGTTCAAGAGATTGGATGCGGAACTTGGAAAGATGATACGGGATGGCACAACGACGCATATCACTGATAATTACACTAGGTAAGCTATCAATCTTCTGAAATGAGAGTGCTAAACCGGCAAGCCGTCATTCATGAAGGTATGCCGGTTTCTTGTTGCTTCGGTGATGGGAATTCGCTTGGAGCGATTGTTTGGTGTACTATTTCTTTCTTTTTCTTCTTTCCACAAAGTAAAACAGCAGGACTGAGCCCATCAAAATCAGGATGGTGAAAGTGACGAAATCCAAATGCGGAATACCGTCAGTGTCAGAGGCTCCGCCCTTGATCCAATGATCCACTGCTTTGTAGTATTCTGAATCTTTGTCCTTTTTCCATTTGATCAGGTAGCTGTCGATGGTGTTGAGGATTTCGCTCTTGCCCTTAGTGGCTGCGAACAGGATAGAAAACGGGTCGAATATGATTGGTGTCCTGATCACTTCATATCTTTTTTCAAGAGTGTAGCCTTTGACGTTGTTGAGGACTCCTGCCTCCACTTCGCCGGCTTCCACTGCTGTCATTATTTCATCGTAGGATTGTTTTTCAACGAATGTGCAGCTGATGCCGAATTCGGCACATTTCTTCTTGAAATTGATGCCGTTTATGCCCTCAAAGAGTATGGCGACCCTTTTCCCCCCGAGGTCGAGAAAGGTCTGAATTGATTCGTTTTCGTTAGCGTAGACCTGCCCCCACATCGTCAGCACTTTCTCTTTCGAAAAATCTAGGTCAGCTGCTCGCTTCTGCGTATAGGCAATGGATGGAATCAAATCGAGTTGGCCCCGAGTTGTGCGGCGCAGTATCTCTCCCCAGCTATCCAGAACGTATACCAACTCCCACTCTTCCGAAGCAGCGATTGCGTTAAGCAGATCGATGTACAACCCTTCCGGCGCACCCAGTTTGTCCTGAAAAATAATAGGGGCGTTTTGGAACACGCCTACCCGTATCTTTGCTGGCTCTCCACATGCGATTCCGCCGCAAAGAAGTACAAATGTCCATGCCATTAATACAATCAACAAAGTGGTACGTTGTGCTTTTCTCATTAAGACTGCCTGCTTCTTCATGGCTGAAAGAATCAATCAATGCGATCTTCGACTGCCAACTGTTCAATTTTCAGTGATGCCATATATCTTGCCGCAATAAGAGTGAATGAACAATTATTTATGGCGTCATGCAACATCAGAGGCTCAGGTCAGGAAAGATACAATTCCCCTTGTGGCGGTTCAGTCATGGAGAGATCAGTGAAAAAAAAGCCGCCTCTGGCCCCATTGTCGGGGAACCAGAAGCGGCTTTTGCTTAACGATTTAATTGTTAGCTACAGAGCTAACTGCTTGCGCCTAGACCCTAGCCCTGCGGTCGGCTGATGCCAACAGTGACCGTCTTCGCCTGATGGCGAATGGTGTCGATGGGACGGGTCATTTCCTCGATGGCCTTGTTGAGGACCGTGAGGATGTCGGCCAGGCGGGCCTCGGAAACGCAGATGTCCTGAGACTGGTTGACCAGCCAGAGCATATAGTTGGCGAGGCTGGAGGCAACGCGGGCGGGCAGTGCGGAGTCGGTAGCGCCGGAGGCGATGCGGTCCACGCACTTGTTGAGCTGGGTCAGGATGGCGCCGCGATCCCATTTGGATGCGTCTTCCACCATTTCACCGATAAGCACGCGGGCCTTGCGGAAGGGCTCGGCATGGGCGTCGATGGCCTTGGCTGCCGTGATACCCCACCAGTGACCGGCCACGGTTTCGAGGACGAAGTCCAGTCCGCCACCAACGCGGGGAACCTTGATGGTGGCTTCGGCTACGGCGTCAAAGCGGTCTTCGTCTTCGCCGCAGAACACGATGGGCGAGCCATTATGCGCTTTGAAGATGGTGGTTTCCTTGACCGTATCCATGACTACCAGCTCCGGCAGATCCGAGGCCATGACCAGGGTCAGGGGCTCGGTGGACAGGTCGATGTGCTTCTTGTCCTCGGTGACGTCACACGGGATGGATTTGTAGCAGAGCTCGGAGAGCTTGATGCGGACTTCCTGCGCAGCGATGCAGTTGGCACCGTTACCGACCAGTGCCCAGTAGCGGTGTACCGGAGCGTACTTCTTGGCAACTTCGCCGATGGCTTCCTTGCCGGCCAGCACCTTGTCGATGGCGCCGGGCAGGGCTTCGAGGGAAGCAACGTCGGCAGCGATGGCTGCGGCGTCCATGGTGCCGAGCACGTCGGCCAGCCACAGGGAGAGCAGCTTGCCTGCCGCCACCTGAGAGTAGAACGCCTTGGTGGAGGCAACAGCCATTTCCACGTCGCGGCCGTTGGATGTGTAAATGTAGGAGTCGGACTTCTGCACCAGCGGGGAGTTGCGGCGGTTGACGATGCAATTGACCCACGCGCCCTGATCGCGGCAGATGTCCACAACACGGTTGGTGTCGGTGGTGGTGCCGGACTGGGAGACCGGAATCAGCAGCACGTCGTCCATGCGCTCGTCGCCGATGAAGC
This sequence comes from Pseudodesulfovibrio sp. zrk46, assembly GCF_012516435.1. Classification (NCBI taxonomy): domain Bacteria; kingdom Pseudomonadati; phylum Thermodesulfobacteriota; class Desulfovibrionia; order Desulfovibrionales; family Desulfovibrionaceae; genus Pseudodesulfovibrio; species Pseudodesulfovibrio sp. zrk46. The sequence goes on along the minus strand of NZ_CP051216.1, from coordinate 502,901 downwards.
CGATGAGTTCGGAGCCGGTGTAGTGCTCGATGGACAGGTCGCTGCCCTTGAGGGTGCGACGCAGCAGGGTGGCTACGGCCATGGCAGCCACGGCAGCGGTTCCCTGACCCACGCAGATGATGCGCTGAATGGGCTGCTTGCCGCCCTTGATGCGTTCGATCAGGCCGGGGCCGTTGCCGAAGCCTTCGGGCAGGAAGCGGACAGTGTCACCCTCGTGCAGGTACTTGCCGTGCAGAGTGTTCAGTACTGAGCTGGAGGCCTCGTGGACTTCCTTCTCAATGTAGTGATTGTAATCGCCGCGGAAAATGTCGCGGGAGAAAATCTCGATCTTTTCTTCTTTGAGGGGCACACCTTCGCCGGTGTCGAGGAAACGTGCCTCGGGCACCATGTCTGCCGGGTCGGAATCGCGCAGGATGACGGAAACGCCGCCCTGACGATGCACGGCCATGGGGTAGGAAGAGCGGGCGCGGGCAGCCATGCCGTATGCTTCGGATGCTACCAGCCAGCCGTCCTGGGTTTTGCCGACGTAGAAGGACTGACCAGAGCCTTTCTGGGCCAGGAACTGGGAGTCGAAGTCGCTCAGGTTCTGCATGACCACGGCGAGGGAGCCTTCACAACGCTTGAGCACGCTGCGGAAACGTTCCTCGGCCTGTTCTTCCTGCGGAGCGTCCAGATGGAACAGGACTGGCAGGATTTTGGCGTCCGTGGAAATGGCGGGCGGGATGTAGGCGCCCTTGGAGGTAACGGTCTCTTCCACCAGTGTACGGTAGTTGTCCACGTCGCCATTGAGCACGAACATGGTCTTTTCCAGACCGGTGGACACATCGCCTTCCACCAGCCCGTCGACCGGGTGGCAGTTGGGTACGGAGATGATGCCGTTGGACGCCCAACGGGTGTGGGCGATGATGTTCAAGGTATCCAGACCTTCGGCCATGGACCAGAGCAGCTCGTCCCCCACGATGAAGTCACGCAGGGCCGAGCCGTTGTCACCGAGCTGACCAACCAGCTGCGCCACCTTGTACAGGAAGCGGCAGGCGGTGCGGCCGTCGTCGAGCTTGCGCACCAGCACCTGACGGGTGTCGGCGTTGGAAATGGAGCAGCGGTCGCACAGCTGGGATTTCTGTTCCTTGGTCAGGGAAAGTTCGGGGTCCTTGTCGGCCGGCAGGATGAAGGCAACGGCAACTCCGGCGGAGTCACGGCCACGTACTTCCAGTTTGTCGATGGACTCCAGCACCTGCTCGGTGCCCCATGCCAGAAAATGGCGATCGCGGGCATCGGCGTCAGCTGCGATAGCCTTGGGCATGATGGCCAGGGTGCGATCCACGTTCTGGAGCACTTCCTGATCGATCTGCCAGAGATAGTCATCGAGCTTTTCGCGTAGGGCTTCCAGCTCGTCGGTGCGGGGGCCTTGCTCCAGCTTGACGGCAGCGGCGTTGCGCAGATTTTTGATGTTGTCCCGGATGGAGGACAGCTGAGCTTTTACGGTCGGATCGGCCACCAGCTGCATGTGCAGGCCAAAGGCCATGAGGTCGTAAAAGTGATCGGCGAGCTCTTCAAGAGGCGCTGTGGCCTCCAAAAGATCAGTGCCGGAAATGACGTCGGCAAAAGCTGTGTCCAGAGTTTCGAGCCACCCCGTGTCCGGGGTCTGGGCCCAGTTCCGATTGCTGAGGAAACTGGCGATACCACACATATGGTGCGTTACTCCTGATGATATTTGTCGAAATCTCCGATGTCCGGAGAGCTTTATTCATAATTGCTATGACCCATAATAATTAGGTCGCTGGTAGGAATTACGTTACAAACATCCGCTTTGCAAGCCCGGGACGATCAGGATTATCGAACCTGGGCTTCGGTTCGGATGAACGTAGCTGGACAATCATATAATAATATACTAGGCGGAATATTCCCTTGTGCGCGAAAAACACTGGGCGCTAAGGGAAAATAGGGGAGTTTACAGGCGTGAAATGCCGTGGCGGTACTTCGGTTTCCTGCGCCTGTCCATAGATTCATGAATATATTTAGAAGGGTACAAGCTCAGTGGCACTCCATGAGTGTCGTGCGTAAATTCGCACTGTCACTCGGGTCCATGCTTGCCCTCATCCTTTTTGTGTCAGCCATGGGCTTCGCGGCTCTGGAGATATTGGGCCGAAGGGCGACTGATATCGTGGCTGACTCCATGCGCATGCAGCGATTGGCTCTGGAGGTGGATTCCCGTCTCCAGTTGGCCCGTCATGTAGAGCGCGACTTGATGCTGCATGCCGGTCAGCTGGGCAAGGATGAAGAACGTACCATTTACGCCAATGAATTTCAGGAGCGTCTCGCTGAAGCCGCCCGTAATGTGGCTTGGCTTAATGGTATGCAGCAGTACAGCGTCAATCGACGTGATACTGTGGAGTCCTATTTCCTGCTGCAGGAGCTGCTTTTCGGACTGGAGCATTATGGCGAAAATTTCCGTCAGCTTGTGGAGATCATGAGCCGGGAGGGGGGCGATGCTCCGGCCTTTATGGCCAAGTCGGCCGAAGTGGAATCCGACTTCCAGCAATTGAATGCCATTGTTCGCGAACTGGCAGTGTCTGCTGCGAACGGAGCCGAAAATGCCAGCCGTGGGATCGATTTCTATAGCAATCTGGTCAAATATGCTCTGGTGGCATCAGTGGTCTTTGCGATGCTGCTGGCTTTCAGCATCATCTGGGTACTGAACCGCGCCGTCACCCGCAGTGTGGTCAAGTTGCGCGATGCTGCCACCGAACTCAGTCTCGGTAATATGGAGGCGCGTGCCGACATCCGCACCCGTGACGAATTCGGGCAGCTGGGCATGTCCATCAACTCCATGGCCGTACGCATGACCGCCCTGATCAATAATCTGGAGAGCGAAGCTTCCACTGCCAGCGGTCGCCTTCTTGAAGCAATCAATGCAGTCTCACAGGGCTTTCTGTTCTTTGATCGTGACGGGGTGTTGGTCCTCGCCAATGACCGGATTCGCGAGATCGTTGGCAAGGACAATGACGTCCTTGAGATCGGTGTGCATGTCGATGAAATGCTGCACCGCATGGCTTGGAACGGCCTGTTTACCGACGCCATCGGGCGTGAAGAAGCCTGGGTTAAGGCGTGTTCTGAGCATATGAATATGCCCGGGCATGAGCTTGAGCAGCAGTTGCTGGATAGACGCTGGGTGCATACCAAAATTTTTCATACCGACGGCGGTGAAAAAGTTATCGTGGTCAGCGATATCACCGAGCGGAAGAATACTGAGCGGAATCTCTCCATCATGAACTCGGACTTGGAAGATCTGGTCCGCGATCGCACCAAGGTGCTGGTAGAAAAAGCGCTGGAGCTCAAGGCTGCCAACGCCCGCTTACGGGAGCTGGACGAGCTCAAGTCCGCATTCCTTTCCTCTGTCTCGCACGAGCTGCGCACTCCGCTGACCTCGCTGCTCGGCTTTGCCAAGATCATTAAGCGTGATTTCAGACGCATCTTCATGCCGTTGGCTCAAGAGGACAAAGCTGTCCGCCTCGGTACCCGTATCCAGACCAATCTCGACATCATCGGCAGTGAAGGTGAACGTCTTACCCGTCTTATCAATGATGTGCTGGATCTCAGCCGCATTGAGTCCGGCAATGAGAACTGGCTGTTCGAGGACGTGGACATGAACCGGGCTGTGAACCGGGCCGTGAATTCCACCAGCGGCGTCTTCGCCTATCAGGCGGATGTGGAGCTTGAGATTCGCAGGTTCGACATGGTGCCGCTCGTGAATGGTGATCCGGATCGTTTGCAGCAGGTGTTTATCAACCTTCTCAGCAACGCCGCCAAGTTCACCGATAAGGGAACCGTGTCCGTGGATCTGTACCTGGATGAGCAGTCCTTGGTGCACGTCTGCGTGGAGGATACGGGCAGAGGTATTGAGCCGGAGTATCTGGAACGAATTTTTGACAAGTTCCATCAGGTGCAAAAGGATGACACCCTGACTGAAAAACCAGCTGGTACCGGTCTTGGGCTGGCCATCTGTCGACAGATTGTTGAGCACTATGGTGGACGTATATGGGCAGAGTCCAAGCCGGGTAAAGGGACGAGCATTCACGTCACCATGCCTCCGGTGCTGACCGAAGGGCTACCTGTTGTTCTGGTGGTGGATGATGACGAGGCTGCACGCAGCTACCTCGGCGCGGTCCTGAAACGAGCCGGGTATGCGGTTCGTCTTGCCGCCGACGGCAATGAGGCGCTGAAGCTGGCAGGCAAGTTCAAGCCCGATCTCATCACCATGGATCTCTTCATGCCCGGCATGAGTGGCCGCGAGGCCATTGTTCATCTGCGGGAGGACGCGGCCTTGGCTGACATCCCGATTCTGGTGGTGTCGGTGGCCGAGGATGCTCACGCAGCAGGCGGTGACGCGGCGCTGGTGAAGCCGGTGCACGGCAATGCCTTCCTTGGAGCGGTCAACGCGCTGTTGGGTCGTGAATCGGCGCATCCCGTGTTGGCACTTCGGGCGTCCGATAATGCGTGCGGCATGCCTGTCATGGGCAATGACTGTGTGGAGTGTCGGGACGAGCAGGAACTGTGGGAGCGGCTTGAAAGCGGGTTCTCCGGGACCGTTGCCGTGTCCGAATCAGTGGTGGAAGGGATGGATCTTGCCCGTATATGTGCCATGCCTCATGTTCAATTGCTATTGATTCCAACACCTTGTCGAGCTGCATAGTGAGCTGTACATCAGGTTTTCCACGTCTCCCAATGACTTTGCCCATCCAATTTTGTTACGAAAAAGGAAAATATTATAATGGGATTGTAGCAATTGCGCTCATGCCGTATATTATGGCATAAACAGTAACGATCCCACCCCATACAGGGTGAAACGAAATTTCATCTGGTTTTTAAGGAGTTACGCAATGTCCAAGAAAATCCTCATTGTCGATGACGAGGTGCACATCAAGATGCTGCTCGAGCAGACCCTCGAGGAGCTTGAAGACGACTACGATGTGGAGTTGTTTACTGCCTCTGACGGCGAGGAAGGATTGGAGTTTATCCGCAGGGAGCGTCCCGATCTGGTCTTTCTCGATATTATGATGCCCAAGATGAACGGCTATGAAGTCTGCCGTATCGTCATGGAAGATGCTGAATACAGCAACATCAAGATTATCCTGCTCACTGCAAAGGGACAGGAAGTCGACCGCAAGCAGGGCTTGGAGCTCGGTGCCCGTATGTACATGACCAAGCCTTTTGATCCGGATGAAATCCTCAAGGTCTCCAAGGAATTGCTGGAGCTGTAGCACCTGCCGGGCCTGCACATGACCCCGTTGAAGAAATACATTCGTCCCGGCGTACTCCGGAACTTTTTGCGCAAAGCGTGCGAAATGACGAACGGCGATTGCCCGTTCGCCATTTCCTATGAAGGCGAGATTGTCATTGTTGAAGGTGCGGACTGTTCCGAAGGCTTTGAGTCTGGAACTGACCGCACCATCGCTGCCGCTATCCAGTTCGACAATTTTCACGCCGGTGAGCTGCTGCTTAAGATGCCGGAGTGGTGTGCCGAAGCGGAACGGGAGTCCTATCAGCGTCTTCTTTCCTTCACTGCGTTTTCCATTCAGGAGTTGATCGACAATGAGCGCGCCCGGCGTTCCATTGCCGAGGAAGCGCTTTCCAAGTACCGCGAGCTTGCGTTGCTGCATCGCTCCGTGCCGACCATCAATACTTCCCTGCGCCTTCGGGACGTGGTGGGAGCACTCATCAACGAATGTCGCCGGGAGAACTATCCCGGTGAACTGGGTATGATCTTTCTGTCCGAGCCCGGTTCCAACCACTTCCGGTTGGCGGTCCAGTTCGGTCTCCCGTTTGGCTCCAACCCTCAGGCTCTGGCTGATAGCGCCCTGTTCTATCAGGTGGCCAATAGCGAGAAGGGCGAGATCGTCAACGATCTGGAAACCGAAGAGCGCTGGCAGGACGAATTGCCCGGCCTTGGCTCAATGGCCCTCATCCCCATCGTGTCGCCCAACCGCACCGAGGGTATGCTGATCCTGGCTTCGGAGAACAAGGGGCTGTTCGAAGCCGCGCATCGCAAGTCACTGGCGACTCTCGCATCGGTGGCAGGTATTTCCGTGTCTAATGCCTTCAACTTTGAAGGTATCCAGACCTTGATGAACGCGATCCTTCAGGCGCTGGCCGAAGCAATCGACTCCCGGGACCCGTTCACCGCCGGTCACTCCGAGCGCGTCGCACATTTGGCCGTGGCATTTGCCTACGCCATGAGCCGGGACTCCGCATTTCAGGATGTCCTGTTTTCGGATCAGGACCTTCGCGAGATTTACTACGCGGGCATTCTGCATGACGTTGGTAAAATCGGCATCAAGGAAGACGTGCTCACCAAGAAGACCCGCTTGCCCAAGCGGCGCATGGATGTACTTAAAGCTCGTTTTCAGCTTTTGGGCCAGACTTCCGATTTCAATTGGACGGAAGCGTTTGATGTGATTCGTCAGGTGAACCGCACCATGTCTCCTGAAAAGGAGCTTCTGGAAAGGGTGCGCGATCTGGGCAAGCTCAACTGGAGCATCGGCGACGAGAACAGCCCGCTCCTGTATGAAGACGAATTGGACGTGTTGCTGCTGGAATACGGCAATCTTACCCCGGATGAGCGCAACGAGATTCAGCGCCACCCCGCCGAGAGTGAGCGTATTCTCCAGCATATCCCTCTTCAGGAAGGGTACGCCAATCTGCTGACCATTATCCGTCAGCACCACGAGCGCATGGATGGCTCCGGTTATCCCGACAAGCTCGAGGGGGATGCCATCCTCTTGCAGAGCCGGATCATGGCCATTGTCGATATCTATGACGCGGTCACTCAGGAACGTCACTACAAGCCTGCGTCCACCCGTAGCGAGGCCATGAAGATTCTCACCCTTGAATCCGAAGCCGGAAAACTCGACAACAGTCTCGTCTCTTTCTTCATGGAGAATTTGGAACGCATCGAAATGCTCTCCGAGCGCGTCAAATCCACCCGCGTGACGCATCTCTCCGAGATCGGAAACATCGCTACGCTCTAATATCTCGCTAGGTAAATTTCTCCGGCAGCAAGTCGGAAAATGAAAGGGGCACTTACCGATAGGTGAGTGCCCTTGTTTTTTCGTGGAGGCGCTACTCGGAGCGCATCAGGTTGCCAATGTCGTACAGCGAAAGCTGGCCGTGTTCGAAGAGGCGTTTGCAGAACTGATCGAGGGGAAGCTTCGAGTCTTTCCGTAAGGAGTTGATCTCGTACAGGCCGAGGACCGGCATGACGCGGTGGGCGGGTGAGAGTCGAATGCCCCGGACGCGGTTCAAGGATTCTTCTCGTGAGAACCCGGCATCGGTCAGGATTTCGAGACAGTTGTCCTGATCGAGGTTGCCCACTGCAAGACCTGCGTCGACCATCGCGAGGGCTGCCCGTGCGAGACCGCGCTGGTGATGCACCAATCGATCAAGGGGCTTTTCCAGATATCCGAGCTCATCAAGCAGGTTCTCGGCAAAGGCGAGCCAGCCAGCCATGAAGAGCGGGTTGGTGATCTGTCCCATGGGGGAATCGGTCAGGGCGCGGCGTTGCGAGTCGATGAGATGGCGGCCAGGATAGGATTGGCGGGCGGCGATGAATAAGTATTCACGCTGCATCCGTTTGAGATGGGCCGGATCGTCGCGGAAGCCGCGTCCGGTGAAAATCTGTGGGCTGACGTAGCAGCGGGACGGCTCATCCGGCCATGCGCCCAGCGCAGGATCGTAATGAATGGGGCGCAGGGTGGAGGCAAGGTGCAGTGGCTGCGGATCGATGCGCAGGCTGGAGTCCGAAAACACGGAAGGCAGGGCTGTTTGAAAGATAAAGCCGCGGAGCAGGTGAATCTCTCGGATGATGACATCCATGGCTTCCTTGCCATCTTCGGCAGGCCCGGCATAGTTGTCCAGAGCCTCTTGCCAACTGGCACCAATTTGGGACTCCAGAAAACGAAGTGATTCATTGCGGCGGTCGAATTCTTCCCGCGCAATGTCGTATATCTGGCTGGCGGTACGTCTGGTTCCGAGCACATTTTCTGCTATGTCGGCAAAGGCCGGGCCTTCACTCTCCGGTACTTCCGGGCGGGAGGAGACAAACCGGTCGTAATCGCGCAGTGCGGTCAGGCAATCTGCCAGAAATTTTGGCGCCTTGCCTGTCTTGCCGAGATCGCTTTCGCCCAGTTCGGTGAGGAAGCGGGCGCAGTCACGAATCATCGTCTGGGCTAGTGCGCGGCTGCTCGGTGAGACTGCTTCGATGTTCTCCGGGGCGGCGGCCAGCAGTGCCGGGATGGCCCGAAGTCGCTTGATGAATCGCTTCTCAAGGACCCGTTGAGATTTGCTTGGCATGTCAACGGCATGGTCGAGACCGGTGAAGGCTACCTGAAGATAAAAGGCAGGGGATTTTTCCCACGCCCGTACGCCGTCCAATTCGGTGATGGCGCCAGTGACGCTGAGCCGCAGGGCGCGTGCAATGGCTCGCTCTTCCGGTTCTTTGGATTTCTTCTCCAGGTTGTCGAATTCCGCAACAAAGCGTTGGAGTTTGGCGGTGTGCTTTTCGATGCTGCGACGCGAAAGTTCGTCAAACCTGTCCAGCCATTTGGCCGCATCGGTGACAGGCGGCAGATTAGGAAAGGCTCCGGATGCGCACATGACCGGAAAGACTTTGGCAATGTATGAAAAGTACTTGCCCGCTGCCCTGATTTTCATGGTGTGGTCCGGTCCGTTTTATTCTTGGCCTGCGCCACGTGATTTCAGGATGTCATGCACCTTGCCCACAAGGTCATTGAGCTCGGCCTTGGATACCTGGGCATCTGCGCCCACCGCAACACCCTTGTGGTGCAGGGTTTCCGTGATGATGGACGAGCAGAGCACCACTGGAATGTGCTTCAGGATGGGGTCTTCCTTAATGGAGCGAGTGAGAGTGTGGCCATCCATGATAGGCATTTCGATGTCCGAAACGACAACATCGACATAGTCGTACAATGGCTTATTTTTCTCTACCGATTTGCGTTTGTATTTCCGCAGCATTTGCCAGGCTGCATCGCCATTGTCTGCTGTCTGAACGATGAAGCCGGATTTTTCAAGGATCCCTGCGATCATTTTGCGTGCCATGGTGGAGTCATCCACTACCAGCGCATTGAGGTGTTTCTGCTTGATCTCTTCCATGATTGCGGGGGGCGTTTCCTCAATGGGGGCGCCATCCGGGTTCAAATCCGCACAGATTTTCTCCATGTCCAGAATGAAGATGATGCGGTCAGTGAATTTGACCACGCCGGTGATGGAGTTGACTGTCAGGGAAGAGACATAACCCGTGGGCGCTTCCACCTCGTTCCAATTGATACGGTGGATGCGGGTCACTCCGGAAACCAGAAATGCTGATTTGGTTCGGTTGAACTCGGTGACGATGACCTTGGGCGGTTCTGTCTGTTTGCGTTTTTTGTTTAGCCAGCCAGCCAGGTCGATGAGCGGGATGATCTCGTCGCGCAGGTTAAACGCGCCGAGAACTGCTGGGTGGGAGACCTCAGGCATGTCGGTGAGTTCTGGCATCTGGAGAATTTCCAGTACCTTGGCAACGTTGATGCCGTAAAAACCGCGGTATTTTTCTTCGCCTCGTTTTTCGTCGAGGTAGAATTCCACGATCTCAAGCTCGTTGGTGCCGGATTCGAGAAGTATCTTTGTTTCAGACATGAACTGGGTGTCTCCGATGTAATTCGAAATTTCGGCTGGGCCGGAACTATTATTCATATACCAAGGCGTTCCGGTCTTGCAAGTCCGGCATAGTGAAGAATAATGATAAAATATAAAGGGTGGTGGGCCTGCCGATGGTCGTCTCGTCGGTGGGGCGTCTCTGACAGGTTGGGAACCCTTTGAGGAAAGGGCTCCCGACACCCTCCTAAACTTTTTGTCGCTCGTTTCGCTCGAAATCCTTCTAGCTTGGGAAGTGTTTTAGTAAATATTGTGCGGCGAAAGCCGCAATTGGGATTCCAAAGGCCTCGGCCTTTGGTCGGGTGCAGGACAGACAGCCCTGCTAGTCTACTCTTCCTCCCGCCACAGGCGGCTTCAAAATCTGACTCTCCTTACTCTCCGATTCCATACTTCTTTATCTTGTAGTGAATAGCCCTTCGACTGATGCCGAGCGCGTCGGCGGCATCTTTCTTGACGCCGTTGGCGTGCTCAAGCGCGCGAATGATGGTCTGCTTTTCGTTTGCCTCAAGGGAAAGCGAATCGCCCGTAGCGGCAGGGGAATCGGTTGGCACGGGCTCAATCTGCATGTCTTGCACGTCGACACGATTGTCACGACAGAAAACGAGCGCTCCCTGAAGCGTATGCTTGAGCTCACGGACATTGCCGGGCCACGGGTGCTCCATGAGCCGGGTCATGGCTGCGTCTGTGATGGATGCGCCGGGCTGTCCCTGTTCGTGGGAAAGAGAATCAAGGAACCGATCCACCAATACAGGGATGTCCTCTTTGCGTTCACGCAGTGGCGGAATGGTCAGGGTGACGACCTTGAGACGGTAGTAGAGGTCTTCACGGAACTCGCCTTCTCGAACCTTGGCGGGCAGGTTTGCATTGGTGGCAGCAATGACGCGGCAGGTTACAGTGCGCTCCTTGGTGTCGCCCACGCGGCGAATGGTGCCTTCTTGGAGAAAACGGAGCAGGCGGGTCTGCATCTCGTGGGAAATGTTGCCGATCTCGTCAAGGAACAGGGTGCCGCCATCAGCCTCCTCAATGAGTCCTTTCTTGTCTTTTACCGCATGGGTGAATGAGCCTTTGACGTGCCCGAAGAGTTCGCTTTCAAGCAACGTGGGCTGGGTAGAGCCGCAGTCCACCACCACGAACGGGCCGTCCGCACGGGGGCTGTGATCGTGAAGAATGCGGGCCGCCATTTCCTTGCCAGTACCGGATTCACCGAGCAGCAATACCGAGACCGTGGAGCGGGCCACGCGTTCGAGGAGCTCCAGAAAACGAGCCATGGCCGGGGCTTCACCGCCCCATATCTGATCGGATGCAGAACCTTCCGGTGCAGGGGCGGAGGCTGGCTTGGCCGCAGGCTGCGGAGCGGGCTTCTCCATGATGGCCCGGATGCGGCGTATAAGTTCCTTGCCGTCAAAAGGCTTGGCCAGATAGTCGGCAGCGCCGGCCTGGATGGAGCTGACAGCGTCAGGTATGGTCCCGTGCGCCGTGAGCATGATGATAGGGATGTGCGGCCAGTTCTCCAACACTTCCTTGAGCAGACCGTGACCACCCATGCCGGGCATCTTGATGTCGGAGACGATGCAATCCACGGGCTCGTTGGCCAGCATCTCCAGCGCGGTCTCGGCGCGGTCGGCCAGCAGCGGGGTGATGCCAGAGGAAAGCAGGCGTGCTTCCAGCACCTGCAGGATGTTCTCGTCGTCGTCCACTACGAGGACGGTGGGGATATTCGGGTTGCTCATTGTTCGTCCTTTGCGGGTATGGAAAAGGAAAATGTCGCGCCTTGGCCGGGGCTGCTCGCGACTTGGATTTCACCACCGTGGCCTTGTACGATGCGTCGGGCGATGGCAAGGCCGAGGCCTGCCCCGTCAACGCTTTCACGCACGCTGGGGTCTCGATAGTATTTCTGGAAAATGCGCCCCTGCTCGTCTTCGGAAATGCCGGGGCCGTTGTCGGTGACGGAAAAGATCATGCGATCGCCGTCAACCTTGGCTGCCACGCTGACCGTGGAGCCTTCTGGAGAAAATTTGATGGCGTTGCCCACCAGATTAAGGAGCACCTGTCGGATATGGCCGGAATCGCATTGGCAGGTGGGAGTGCCTTCAATGGGTTCTGCGTTGAGGGTGATCCCTTTGGCCTGTGCGGCGGGGGCGATTCGCTCAAGTGCGGAATCCACGAGGCGGACGCATTCGACCTCTTCCAGGTTCAGGTCGAGCGATTTGGATTCCATGCGTGAGACGGTCATGAGACGAGTCAGGAGATCGGAGAGGCGAACTGATTCCTTTTCGGCAATGGAGAGGAACCGCTCCTGTTTCTCATTCACCTCGCCGAACGCGCCGGACCCGATGAGATCTACGGATTCGCGGATGGAGGTGAGCGGCGTCCGAATCTCATGGCTGAGCATGGCGATGAAGTCGGCGCGCATCTGTTCTTCGCGGCGAAGACGGCCGGCCATGCGGTTGAAGGCTTGAGCGAGTTCTCCCAGCTCGTCGCCGGAGAGCACGCGTACGTCGCGCGGGGTTGATCCCGTACCCAGCTCCCTGATGCCGCTGCGTATCTCCTTGAGGGAGCGGTTGAGGCTGTAAGCCAGAGCCAAGCTGCCGCCCACACCCATGGCGAGGCAGAGAATGAGTCCGTACAGACCCCAGTTGGATGCTGTCTCGCCCGCTTCATGTAGATGGGTCAGGCTCAATTCCATGTCCGCCTGATTCTCCAGCAGGGACTGTTCAAGGATGTCGGTCCAGTCCTTGATAGTGGTGTCCGGGGCAAGGGTTTCTCGTGGAGAATCTTCCGGATCGATGGTGAGTTCATACTCTTTGGTGAGATCCTGCCAGTCGTAGCGGTAGGAAGGGTGCTTTTTGAGGGTTGCCTTCAGAATCTCACCGAAGCGGTCCAGGTCTTCAACGATAAAGGAAACAACTTCTTCGTTGCCGAGAACCTTGTAGCGTCGGATGTTGTCCTGAACAGCGTAGAGACGCTCCAGCATGCGCTGGATGGCGGAGTCGAGGTCGTGGTTCACAGCCACAATACGGCTGGAGACCTCGGCGTCGTTGCGTACCTGTTTGAAGAGAAAGGCCGTGGTGGCAAAGAAGACGATGATGAGGGTGCCGGACCAGACAAGGAGTTTGGTGGCGATGGTGAGTCGACGGCGATGGGGCATGGGGAATCTCTACCCTTTTTGCGGGCAATGGGCAAAGCCTGTACAAAGCGCAAGACGCCCTTGGTCATGATTGATACTCACGACCAAGGGCGGTGACATGGCTCCGCCGGAGCGCATTCGGCTGTGCAATGAAATATCTAGCCGCGCACGGCGAAGTTGTCGTGCGTCTTGTCGTAGTCAATGGCATTGCATGACACGCTGATCAGATCAACCACCGGGGATTCGGACTTCAGGCGTTCGCGGAATGTTGCGTATGCTTCGGCATCGCCCTGAATCAGGACTTCGGCCTTCTTGTCCCCAATGTAGCGGACCCAGCCGGTCAGGCCGAGTTGTTGTGCGGTGCTTTGGGTCCAGGATTGGAAGTTTCCGCCCGTGACCTTGCCTTCGACGATACAGGTATAGCTCCTCATGACGCTCCTCCGTGATATGATAGGGTTTTCACTTCTACCAATAAGATAGCATCCCTGGCGGATTGTGGGAAGGGGAGGAGAGAAAATATCATTCGTCAATTGTGTTTCACAGGAAATTGGCCTAATGTCTCCTCCTGCTCTGACTGCTTCAATTCATGAAGCTGAGGTTTTCCCATGCGATTTTTTTATGTAGCCGCAATGACGGCAATGGTTTTGTTTTGTGCGGTCCCGGCCAAAGCATCCGTGCCATACTACAACCGGGATCTTGGTTATACCATCTGGCTCGCCAAGGGGTGGAAAGAGGTCTCTCCTTCCATTCTGGATCAGGCTGAGTTTCTGGATGGTATTGTGAGCGGTATGGACAGCGCCGGGCGAAGTGCGGGGTACGTGCTTGAAGACCGTGAGGCGCATCTGACCGTGACCGAGCTTCATGGCCGGGTAGTGTCCAAGACCGCTATCAACAACTTCAATCGATATGTGGTTCGTCAGGTGTCGCGTCACGCAAAGGATGGGTGCGCCAAACGTTCTGTCTGTCTGCGGCGGGCCAATTTTGACAAGGCCAAGAATATGCTCCGCATGGAGCTGGATGCCCATGACAGCGATGGACGGCCAATCACGTCGGTCATCTATATCGTGTACACAAGCCAGTGCATGATCAAGTGTGTGGGAACCGTGTTGCGCGGCGACGAGGACGGCTTGCGCGATATCGATGCCACAGTGTCGTCGCTCTATTTCGATCGAGGTTTGCGGCAGGAAACCGTGGGTGCGCTCCTGTATTGACAGGGGCGGGAGGCGATGCCTACATTTTGCGCCAGTGGGAAATACTAGTGCACTGCGTGACGAAATGTGCGCATAATGCTACCCTTGATTTTGTTAACGGTTTGTCTTCATTGCTTTTTGTATAGGGCACACCCTTTGCTATATGGTGTGTGGAGTCTTTGCATGAGAATATTTATATTGATCCTTTGCCTGATGCTGGCCACCCCCTGTTTTGCCGGGACTGTGGCGTTCGATGACCAAGCGCTTTTGGTCGCTGCCAATGATTCAAAAAAGAAGCCCTCGAGCGGCAAGGTTGTCATCAAGGGTAAGGGCGGCAAGGTTACCGACGTGCAGAAGAAACCCAAAAAGAAAGACAAGTAGTACGAGCTTTCCAAGACATGAAAAAAGCCCCCGGTTCCAAACGGAGCCGGGGGCTTTTTGTGCGAAATGATAAATTACTGTGCGGTGGTGCACTCAGGGATCTGAGGATCGGCGCCGGACTCGAGCAGTTTGGCGCGGTATTCCTTTACTTCTTCCTGAGAGTTCCAGCCATCGTACATTTCCAGCCAGCCGTTGAAGGTCATGTATTCTTCGTCCAGGTGCTGTTCGTGCATCTTGAGCCATACATTAAAGATGTACATCTCAACCTTGAAGGTGGCGTTGTCGAATACCTGAGGGAGGACGGTCTGCTCGTACTTCTGGCCGTCGAGACGGGCGGCGATGTAGGAGCAGAGGTTTTCCTGGGAGCGTTGGTAGTCGGTGGCAGCGTTGTTCACCAGGTCGGCGAAGCGGTGCAGGTGAGGGTGGTCTTCCTGAATCTGTTTGATGTTCTCATCCGGGATCTCGATCCACAGCTCTTCACCTTTTTCCTGGATGAAGTAGAAACGAATCCACTGGTCGAACTGAAAAGCTTCCAGGGCATCTTTGACGGCACTTTTTACACTGACGCTTCTGATCATTATATTATCCTCATATACGTAATTGGCGTTGGAGAGGGAATATGGTCACGGAAATCGCTTGCGTCAAGGGGAAAATCATCACTTTCAGTGCTGGACAAAGCCGGGGCTATTGTTATATGAAGTGCGGCTCGCAAGAAAGAAAAGCCTATACCGGGCTGAAATATCAAGGAGACCATTATGGCACGTCACAAGAAGCATGAGCGTAAGAAAGAACTGGATCGTAAGCGTCAGCGCCGCAAGAAGGCCATCAAGGCCGCTATCAAAGAAGCTAAAGCCGCCAAAGCTTAGTAAATCGCCCATCGCACGCCAGCTGCTGCGTCGCTGCGAAATTTACAAATCCTCGCGTATACTCATATGCGATGGCCTTGAAGATTTCTCGCGTCTTGCAGTTGACGGACGCTGATCGATTTACTTCCTGCAAAGGAAGAGTTTCAAGATGCCTATTTACGAATATCAATGTGAAAGCTGCCAGTCCGTATTTGAGGATTGGCAGTCGGGCTATGAGGATCGTGACATGGAATGCCCCGAGTGTGGTGGCAATTCCAAGCGCCTCATCTCCCATTCTTCTTTTCACCTTAAAGGCGGTGGCTGGTACGCCGACGGTTATGGTGGAAAGAGCGCCGGTTCACAGCCGGGGGAAGCGGCTCAGCCTGCCGGATCCGATTCCGGAAGCAAAGCCGATTCCAGTTCAAGTGGAGCGGACGCAGCTCCCGCACAGAAAGCTTCGGACACTTCGTCCGCTAGCTCCGCTTCGTAATTGAGCGGAAAAAGGCAGCCACGGCTGCCTTTTTTTATGTTATAGCCAACGCACCGAGACTAGCACCGAGAGGGTACTGATATGTTAGAGAGATATTCCCGTCCTGCAATGCGTGAGCTTTGGACCCTGGAGAACAAATTCCGGGTCTGGCTTGAAGTGGAACTGGCCGTAACCAAGGCCTGGACCGAAATGGGCGAAGTGCCCCAGGAAGCCTGCGACGAAATTCACGAAAAAGCGGATTTCGAGCTGGATCGTATCCTCGAGATCGAGGAAACCACCAAGCACGACGTCATCGCATTCCTGACAGCCGTGGAAGAGAAAGTCGGGCCCAGCTCCCGCTACATCCACCTCGGTTGCACCTCTTCCGACATCGTGGACACTGCCAACGGCGTACTTCTCACCCGTGCGGGTGACATCGTGGCTGAAGGCATCGAGCGCATCCTCGGCGTGCTTCACGATATGGCGCACAAGCACAAGGGCCTCCTCTGCATGGGCCGTACCCACGGCATCCACGCTGAGCCCACTACCTATGGCCTGAAGTTTGCCGGTTTCTACGCCGAATTCAAGCGCCATCAGGAACGCTTCGACGCTGCCCGCGAGAATATTCGTGTGGGCAAGCTGTCCGGCGCGGTCGGCACCTTTGCCGCTTCCGCCCCGGAACTGGAAGAGCGCACCAACCGCATTCTTGGTCTGAAGTGCGACCCGCACTCCACCCAGATCGTGCAGCGCGACCGCTACGCACAGTTCTTCACCGCTCTGGCCATGCTGGCTGGCGGCATCGAACGCCTGGGCCTGGAACTTCGCCACCTGCAGCGCACCGAAGTGCTGGAAGTGGAAGAGGGTTTCTCCAAGGGGCAGAAGGGCTCCTCGGCCATGCCGCACAAGAAGAACCCCATTTCTGCAGAAAACCTCTGCGGTCTGGCTCGCGTTATCCGCTCCAACTCCTTGGCTGCCATGGAGAATCAGGCGCTGTGGCACGAGCGTGACATCTCCCACTCTTCCGTGGAACGCGTGATCATGCCCGACACCACCGCGCTCATCGACTACATGCTGCACCGCATGAGCGGTGTGCTGGAGCGTCTCGTGGTCAAGGAAGACAATATTCAGCGCAATCTCATGGGCTCCTACGGCCTGTTCTACTCCCAGCGTCTGCTCAACAAGCTCATCGCCACCGGCCTCAAACGTCAGGCTGCGTATGAGATGGTGCAGAAGGTCGCCATGCGTTGTTGGGAAAACAGAGTACAATTTGAGGACGAAATTCGGCAGGATGTGGAAGTAAACAAACATCTTGCGGCTAACGACCTTGACGAAGCTTTCGACCCCTCGTATTACAAACGATATGAAGACGTGATTTTCGGACGCGTTTTCGAAGGTAAATAAGAATGAACGAACTGAAATCCAAACTGGCCAAACTGCTGCTGGAACTCTCTTACCGTGAGGGTGACTTCACCCTGACCTCCGGCAAGAAGAGTGACTATTACTTTGACTGCAAGCAGACCGCCCTGCATGCCGAAGGGAGCTATCTCGTCGGTCGCCTCTTCGTCGAAATGCTGAAGGACTTCGACGCCATGGGCGTGGGTGGTATGACCCTCGGCGCTGACCCGCTGGTGTCCAGCACCACCGTGGTCTCCCATCTGGAAGGTCGCCCCATGCCCGGCTTCATTATCCGTAAGAAGTCCAAGGGCCACGGCACCAACCAGTACCTTGAGGGACTGGCCAATTTCAGCGAAGGCGACAAGGTCGTCCTGCTGGAGGATGTGTGTACAACTGGTGGCACCCTGATCACCGCAGCCGAGCGCGTCCGTGATGCCGGTCTGGAGATCGTGGGTGTGCTGGCCGTTCTGGATCGTGAAGAGGGCGGGCGCGAAAATCTCAAGAAAGCGGGACTGGAGCTGAGTTCCATTTTTACCCGCGCCGAGTTGCTGGCCGCCGGGGGAAGGTAGTCCCTACGGGGATTGTTCGGAAACGGGGAAACCGGACGCAAGGAGCTGTTTGATTACCTCATGCGTTTACTGATTGTCTTTTTGACCCTGTGCATGTGCGTTGCCCCGGCTTTGGCCGAGGGGTGGACGCCCATGCTCTCGTCGCATGGCTATGGTCCTGAACGGCTGGTGGCCGTGGACAAGGATTCTCAAACGCTCATCATGCTGGAGCGCAAGTCGCCCCTGCGTGAGGTGCGCCGTTTCCCCTGCACAACGGGCCAGTCCATCGGTGACAAGCTCGTGGAAGGTGATCTGCGTACTCCCGAAGGCGTGTACTTCGTGGGGTACAAGATCAACCGTAAGCTCGATTGGGGGCTCTACGGCAATCTTGCGTACAGCCTGAACTATCCCAACCCTATAGATCGTATCAAAGGCAAGACCGGCGGCGGCATCTGGCTGCATGGCCGAGGTAAGACCTTTGTTCCCCGCGACACCCGCGGATGTGTGGCCCTCAAGGTGCCTGACATGCGCGATGTGGAGCAGACTATCGCCTACGGCATGCCCGTGGTGATAGGCAAGGAAGTGGCATGGACCTCGGAACCGGGCGACAGCGCTCCGGTTGCCGAGGATCTGGCCGAAGAACTCAAGGACTGGGCTTCCGACTGGCAGGCTCGCAGTGATGAGTTTTTCGATCATTACAATTCCGCTCTCATGACCCTTTCCGAAGGCAAGGACTTCAAGGGATTTATCGACCATAAGAAGAATGTGTTCGCGGCCAAGCCGTGGATTCACGTGATGGTCGACAATATCCGCGCCGTACGCGGCCCCGATTACTGGGTGACCTGGTTCGATCAGTATTACCGGACCCCCGGGATGGTCTCCACCACGGGGAAGCGCTTTTACTGGCAGAAGGACGCCGAAGGAGATTGGCGTATCGTTGGACGTGAATATGTTCCGGCGAGCGAAGACCTTACCGATAAGTACCTGTCGATCCGTGCGGTCGAGGTGGAACGTGTCATTGAAGCATGGCGTGCTGCATGGCTCTCCATGGATGCTGATGGCTACGGGAAACTCTATGCCGATCGGGCGTTACAAGGCAGCCGACGTGGCGCAACCTCCATTGTAGATTACAAAAAGACATTGTGGGCAAAGGCCGCTCCTGCTAAGGTAGCGGTTGACGATTTGAAGGTGTCTCCGCATCCCCGGGGGCTTCAGGTCGCATTTGTTCAGACGTTCGAGGACGAGGCCGGTTACGGCGACGTAGGTCAAAAGACCATGGTGCTTGTTCCGGACGGGGCTTCTTGGAAGATCGATAATGAGCAGTGGAGACGCGTTCGATGAGCGATTCTAAATACAGCGTACTATTCATGCGGGACGACCGCGACGTGACCCGGTATCGCGTCAGTCCGTTCTGGCTGAAGATGTTCGTTTTCACCCAGGTGTTCCTTTTCTTGTGCGCTGCGGGTGGCATCTACATGGGCGTGCGCGGTTTTAAAATTAACGCCAACCTGCAGGACGAGAACAAGGGACTCGAGCAGCGGCTGGTAGATGCCGAGGTAAGACTTGAGCGTCTGGGCAACATGGAGAAGATCCTCCAGTCCTATGATCCCGCCGAGTTGCAGTCCTTGTTGTCCGCCGCCACCAGCGAGGTGGAGCAGGCGCCTGAGGTGCCTGAAGTAGATCTGAACAAGGTCTTCGTTCGTATAGACACCCGTGAGGTGGGCGTGGAGAATCTCCAGGCCAAGATTTCCAAGCGCAAGGTTAGCGTCAGCTTTGAGCTCAACAATCTTCAGTCTGCCAAGGCCGTCAACGGTCAGGCCGGTATGAAGCTGATCAAGAAGGACGGCACCCCTGTCGATCTCAAACTCAAGACGAGCGACCTGGCGTTTCAGATTCAGCGCTTCAAGCGGATCCAGACGACCTTCACTCTGCCAGACGGGCTGGAGCAGAAGGACCTGTTCGGGATGCGCCTAGAGATCAAGGGCAAGGGCGAGGATGTCATCTTTGCTGAAACATATCCCTTGTACAATATCGTATCTTAGCCTCGGTCGCCGTCAGGCCAGACCGCTTTGTAGCTAATGAGAAGCCAGTCCTTCGTGAGTATGCGCGCAGGTTCTGGCTTTTTCGTATTTGGCGCTCGGCCCTTTCTCGACAGGCCGGGCGGTTGATTGTATAGGAAATGGCAGGAGTTGGACTAGGATGAGACGTTTTACTATTCTTATGGCCTCGTGCCTGCTGCTGATGGCGATCTCTTCCATGGCCTTTGCCGGGTCGTGGGAGCATTCCTTTTTTGCGGGGACGCAATACCCTCTCAAGGTAGTCTATCTTGAAGGAGAGCATCCCGGTCCCACCATCATGGTGCAGGGCGGCATCCAAGGCGATGAGACCTCTGGCTTCGTCACAGCACAGCTTCTCTCCCGCTCAAAGATCACGCGCGGCAATGTGATCGTGCTGCCCCGGGCCAACGTGCCGTCCATCAATCTGCGCAAACGCCAGATCAACGTGGACATGAACCGTCGCTTCGACCAGAACTACAATCGTTTTTACGAAGACCGTGTCGCCCGCGTCATCCGCTTCCTTCTGGCACAGTCCGATGCGTTCATTCATCTGCACGAGGGCAGCGGTTTCTACAACCCCACGTATGTAGATAGTTTGCGTAATCCCAAGCGCTATGGCCAATCCATCATCGTGGATACGCTGATCTACGACAAGATCGACCTGGCGCATACGGTTAACTCCGTACTCGATGAACTCAACAGTTCCATTACCAGCAACGACTATCAGTTCAAGCTGTTCAACACCAAGACCTTTGACAAGGGCACTGATTATCCGGAGATGCGTAAGTCGCTGACCTGCTACGCTCTTGCCGAGCATGGTATCCCGGCCATGGCCGTGGAGGTCTCCAAGGATATTAGACAGCTTGACTGGAAAGTGCGCCAGCAACTGGCCGCTACTATCATGTTGCTCAACCGTTTTGGCGTGACTGTCACGCCGCCTGAATTTACCGATGCTGATGTCCGCGCCTATGCTCGCAAAGATGTGCGAGTGCGCGTCAATGGCCGTCTGATGACCTCGGATTCCGTCATCAGTCTCGCTCCCGGTGCCACTCTTGATGTAAAGCAGGAAGCAGCGGGGCTGACGGAGTTTGCTCCGGAGCTGGCCTTGTTCGCGTCGGATCGCCCCGGTGTGAATCTCATGAAAGCGCGCCGCATGGCTCTGGAGCCATTCAGCGAGTTGGAGCTTCGCAGTGATGGCCGCCGCGTGGCCCGTACACGGATTAAGTGGACCGGGAAGATGCCTGCCACGCCCGGAGACGACAAGCCTGTGTTTGTCTGCTGGCTCAATGGCAATCCCACCTTTGTACGCGATGGCGAGGTGCTCCAGACTGTTCTTGGTGATCAGCTTATTCTCGAAGGCCTGTGGGGCAGCGATCTTCAGGAGGTCGTGAACCTCAAAGGCTTTGTGGCCATCCCCTGGGCCAACAATGGGCAGGACATGGGCTGGGAGATCATTCTTGATCCCGGCAACTTCATGTCCAAGTACGGTATGAAATCGGATATCCCCGGTGCTGTTCGGTATCGCGTTGTGCGAGAGACGCCCGGTGCGCCCATGGCGACCTTCTATGTGGACATCGCGCCTCGTACTGTCATGGCCCTTCGTCTGGCTGACAAGCAGGGACAGTCGCTGCTCATACCGTGGACATCCGGCGGTACGTATCGTTTGCCTGAGGGAGAGTATGTGCTTGAGGCTGCTTGGAGCAACGGACCTGGTGACAAGCTCTTAGCTACAGCCGGTAATCTGCCGGTGGAGATCGGCACCGCCTTCAAGGTTGATTATGCCAAGCCGGTCGAGTTGACGGTTCGACACGCTACTACATTTGGCGACATCGGAACCATGACGTTCTCAGCAGGCGGATTGGCCCAGCGAAGTGTGGGGCATACAAATTAAGTGAATGAGGGGAGGTCGGAAGACTTCCCCTTTTTATTTGATGTGCGGTATGAGGGGGTAAGATGCCTCCGACGGCTTAAGAATCTCCAAAACTTTTTATCGCTCGCTTCGCTCGAATGTAAGCCGAGTTGAGCGTTCGTTTTTGTAGATTACTTTGCGGCGACAGCCGCAGAGGGGATTCCAAAGGCCCTCGGCCTTTGGCCGCCGGAGGCGAAATCACCTGATAATTCCGCCGAAGGCGGATTCACATTCTGATTTAAGTGAGGTGCATTATGACTATAGAACGAATTCTTCGCGGTATGGCTGGATTCTTTGTCCTCTTGAGCCTGACCTTGGCTTATCTGCATTCCACCAACTGGCTGTGGTTTACGGCCTTTGTCGGACTCAACCTGTTTCAGTCTTCCTTTACGGGATGGTGTCCGGCGATGACAATATTGAAGAAGATTGGCTTCAAGGAATAATCTGAACGCGAGCTGGAATAAATGAAGGCCAGTCGACAGCTGTCGACTGGCCTTATTGTTGTCTATGTGTCCAACTTATTGAGGATAGGAAGCCTTGTCAGGGATGCTCTGAACGAACTTGTCGGTAAGGCGTCCGTCTTTAACTGCATCATCCAGCCAGTTCTTCATCAGGCCCTTCTTGAAGGCGAGCTTGTCATCAACCAGCTTCTGCAGGGGGACACCTGCCAACTGCTGTGCCTTCTCCTTGGTGGAGAAGTCGGGCACTTGGTAGTTGATCACACCATACTTGGCAAGAATGCCTGCCAGCGCGAGGCGGGCATGCTGACTCTTGTCATTGGCAACAGCGAGAAGTCGAAGGGTTTCGCCCGGAGCATGGAAGAATGAACCGTGGCTCGCGATGGAGTAGTCCCAGATCCACTGTGCGGAACGAATGGTGTCGATGACAGGGGTCATCTCGGCATCGGTTGCACCGAGTTCCCAAGCCTTCTTGGCTTCGAGGTGGGCGCTGGCGATGCTATTCATTGTGAGCACATTCAACTGGTTCTTGCGATCCAGCTTTTCCTTCACGATCTGCTTAAATTCCTCTTCACTCTGGCGGTGGCAGGTGAGGCAGGAATTGGCGATATCGTTAAGGGGGTTCTGAATCTTGTGAGTGGAGAACTTGATGGCTCCTTTCTGGGTGTACGGCATGTGGCAGTCTGCACAAGCCAGACCGCGCTTGAAGTGGATGCCGGTTGTGAATATCTCGTAACCCGGATGCTGTGCCTTGAGCATGGGAGTCTTACTCAGCTTGTGAGTCCAGTCCTTGAACTCATAGCCATTGTAGTAGCTTTCCATTGCTTCGGCAGACAGTCCCTTGGCCCACGGGAATGTCACAACGGCTGCAACAGCTTCCTTGCCGTTCTTGTCTGTGTATGGGGTCTTCAGGAAGTAATACTCTGAGTGGCACTGTGCACAGGCCAGAGAGCGCATGTCCTGATAGGTAAGCTTGTCCAGTTCTCTGCCGCTGGCTTCCAGGGCGCGCTTCAGGTATGGCCTGGAAAGTTCGAGCTGGCTGGTCTGGGTGTTATGACAGTCGGCACAACCAATAGGGTTGACGATTTCGCTGCCGGCACGTGCCCATTTGCCGGTGAAGTATTCATTTTCACCTTCTTCAGCCATCAGACGTGGGACATCAGAGGATTTGCAGGTCCAGCATGCCATGGGCATGGGGCCGTCATTAGGGCCGGTGGGAGCACCAGTTCTCAGCGTGTTTCTGTTCGATTGAAGAGCGAAGATGTGACCGCGAGGTGCGTTGTAGTCTTTTGCAAAGCCATATCCTGCCCACAGAATAGCGAGTTGAGGATACTTTTCGACCATGTCTTCAATTTCAGAACTTTCGCTGGTTTGTTTCCAAGTGTCGTATTGATGCGGATAGTACTTGGCCCATTCGTCGCTTCTGGCCTCAATTCCCTCAGCTTTGACGACTGGTGCAGTGTTGATTAGAGCCTGTTCCTGTTTCTTCTCGCCTATGGACAAAAGCATAAACGTCATAAATGCTATGCCTGCCACTGCAATGGCGAGAATTAATGAGTTCTTCATGAGAGCCCCCTCTGAAAATGATTCATTACCGGTCCCATCTTACGCCAAGGTTGTCAGGTGTACCGTTGATGCTCCGCACCTTCCCGTGCGGAACTTCACGGTGACAATCCCAACACTTCCTGTCTCCCAGGTTGGGGGAGTTGAAGGCGTGGTACCGATCAACGTGTTTGATGAGCGTTTTTGAACGACTGGCATGACATCTGACACAGTTCTCTTGAACACGCCGGGCCCCATCATCGGTGATGAGCATGCGCTTCCCGTAAGTGTTTAAAGTGAAGGC
The DNA here is from genome assembly GCF_012516435.1 of Pseudodesulfovibrio sp. zrk46. Lineage (NCBI taxonomy): Bacteria > Pseudomonadati > Thermodesulfobacteriota > Desulfovibrionia > Desulfovibrionales > Desulfovibrionaceae > Pseudodesulfovibrio > Pseudodesulfovibrio sp. zrk46. The sequence continues at coordinate 478,968 of NZ_CP051216.1, read as the reverse complement.
CACGGAGTGGTTCCATCCGTCACGAGACTTTGACGCGTATTTGTCGATGTAGTTCTCCACCGGCAAATGACAGTCAACACAGACAGCACGCTGAGCATGTGAACTGTGTTGCCACGTCGCGTAATAGCTCTCCATGACATGGCAGTTGATGCATGCCTTCGCATCGCTTGAGAGATAGGAAGTAGCCTTGGACTCTTTGACCAAGTACAATCCCAATCCCAAAGCGATGGCGATGGCTGTCAAAGCACCATACCGTAGCGCAGTCTCTATGTTCATAGACACCTCGCTTAAGTTAAAGAGACATACGATATTGTCTGTACTATTTCGGAAGATGTATCAATTAGAATCGCGAAATATTTGGGAACGTTTGTGGAGAAAGAGGGGCTTGGAATACACCTCTCCAGAGGGCTTGACGTTATAACCTGCTGCAAATATTGATTTTGCAATGTGGTTAGTTGCTAAGTTCTTCGTCCATAAGGATAAAGCAGCCGCCATCCCCATATGGCGCATGTGGTGCCGATGAACGCCCCGAAGAGGACGTCGGAGGGGTAATGCTTGAGCGCCAGCACCCGGGAGGCTCCTACGGCCCCTGCGAGGCAAAGAGCGGGGTAGCGTAGCTTGGGAAGCACGTAGCCCAGGGCAACCATGCTGGAAAAGATGCGCAAGGTGTGTCCGGACGGGAAGGAAAAGTGCAGATAGTCGCCTGCCATTGGGAAAAAACCGTAAATTCCCTTTTCAAAGAGGAGCGGCGGCCGGGCGCGCCCACAGATTTCCTTGAACACGTCACCGATCAGCATGGCTGATGCTACGGTCAGCCCCATGTAGAGCAGATGGCGTGATTTATCTGAGGAACCGTTGCGGATGGTATCCACAGCTCCATAGATCAGGGCTATAGCGACCAGAATGTTAACAAAGAAGTGGTTGGCGGCCTGAGATATGTACTTGGCCAGTGAATGCCAGAAGGTGTGCTTGAGCCCGAATGCTGCCTCGGCAATGGGGCGATCCACGAAAAGATAGCAAAGGGCGATCAGCAGAGCGGTCAGGACAAGGGCCATGAGAGTTTTGAGCAGAGTCCTGTCCATGCACGCCTCCATCTAATCCATGGATTTGCCTATGAGGCCGAGCAGGGCGCCGACAATGAATGTAGCACCAGCGAAAATGTAAGCGTTGTTCAGAGCCAGAATGACGGCAATGACGACGAGCAGTCCGCCGCTGGCCATGGCGATACGAGCGCTGGTGGTCATGCGTCGGGCCATCTTGTCGCTCTTGCGAACGAACTTGACGCCGCAGTGTTTGCACATGTGGGCGCGTGGAGAAACGGCATTGCCGCAATGTGGACATTTCATAGTCCGAAAAATTTATCAGAAAAAAAGTGGGATGGGTAGTGGAAGGTGAGTGTTCACCCAAAGAAAAAAGCCTCTCAAGCAATCACTTGAGAGGCTTTAATATTCTGTGGCGCGCCCGGCACGATTCGAACGTGCGATCTTTCGGTTCGTAGCCGAATGCTCTATCCAGCTGAGCCACGGGCGCGCGGGAAAGGTGTGTTTATGGCAACCATGCTCCGGCGTCAAGCATTAAAATGAAATCTCGCAAAAAAAAGTATTGCCCGTGGGTGAGAAGAGAATCGAAATGAAAAGAAAAAGGCCTTTGAGTTTTCACTCAAAGGCCTACTTTTTTTAAGTGGCGCGCCCGGCACGATTCGAACGTGCGATCTTTCGGTTCGTAGCCGAATGCTCTATCCAGCTGAGCCACGGGCGCGCGGTGAAAAAGTGTTTATGGCACACCGGCTCTGCCGTCAAGGAGTTTTTTAGGAATTATTGAATTTAGTCTCAAATTTATCACTAATTCCTTCCATGAGGATCGCACTTTTACCTTGAATGCGAATCAGCTCAGTGTCCGGGTGCTCGGCAAATTGTTTGAGTCGAGGAAGTTTAGTCAGAATGAGCTTGGTGATGGCCTTGGATGTCTGCTTGGTCTTAATAGGAGAGTATACCCCCTGAATGGTCAAGGCCAGGCCTTCATCGCGGCGATCAATGAGGATGGAGACATGGGGATGCGACTTGATGTTCTTGTTCTTCTGCGAGTCTTTGCGCGAGAGGAAATAGAACTTCATGGACGCATGGTCCACAACGTAGTTCATGAGCGAGGCCAACGGCTCGATGCCATCGGATGTGGCCAGCACGCAAAGGTCCTTGCTCAGAACGAGATTGTCTATGATTTGCATTTTGTCTTTGCTCATGGAAGTAACTTACCGCATGCAAGCCGAAACTGCTATATATGGTGCGCAACTTTTTCCAGATTATAAAAGGGTGGAACATGATCAGCCTTGACGACAAGATTCGAGCTACTGAGCAAATCCTCGCGGAACTGTTGAAAGAAACAGGCGGAACGGGTGTGCGTGTCGCCTGGACAGGGGGCAAGGACTCCACTGTGGTCCTCTTCATTTGGCGGGCTTTGCTCGAACATCATGGCAAGCTGCCGCCCAAGGCCATCAATTTGGATACCGGCTGCAAATTCCCTGAGGTGATGGCCTTTCGGGACCGGATGGTTGCGGAGTGGGGCATTGATCTGAGTGTGGCGCGTCCGACAGTTGAACTTGAAGGTTACCCGCTTGCTGAAGATGTGGTTTCCTGTTGTCGTGTTCTCAAGGTCGAGCCATTGAAAGCCGCCGTGCGTGAAACGGAGACCTCTCACTTGCTGACAGGAATCCGTCGTGATGAGCATCCTGACAGAAATGACAGGCAGTCTTTTGAGCCTCGTACCGATCCCGACCATGTGATGGTTAATCCGATCCTTGATTGGACGGAAACAGATATCTGGGCCTTTCACGACCGTTTTGGACTGCCTCACTGTGAACTCTATGACCAAGGGTATCGATCCCTTGGGTGTCGTCCATGTACAGCCTTGCCCGGAGCAGGTGCCGGAGAACGTTCTGGACGCGATCAGGCCAAGGAAGACAATATGAAAACACTTACCAGTATGGGATATTTTTGATTGCCACAGCTGCTTGCAGAATTAAATTCGTTTTTTGACTGTCGGAAGCTGCTTGTCCCCTTAAAGTGAACTCTCATTCCGCAGTGAAAAATGGTCAAATTGCAGTGTCGAAATGAGGGGAACAGGACTTCGTTTGTCGACCATCTCCGTTATCAGATGTGATATAAATATCGGCTATTGATACTCGGGAGAATGTCCCGGGCACGTTATTTACGATTTTCTTCACAATTTTCCCTCCTTTTTTGTACCGAAAAAATTGACTGAAAAGTCAAAAAACGCTCTCAAAGTGTTTGATACCAGTGGTTTGAGGTCTCTTGTTGATTGACTAAACAATTTTAGACCCCCCCTTGACGCAGACGCTTACTTCACCTAATGACCCTTGTTTACTAGGCTAAGGGTAAGGTGCATTCGCACCCCAAATACAGGTTAGAGGTGAACCTTTTTGGGGTGTCCGTTGTACTCGTATTCAATCATCTGAAACGAGGTCATCATGTCGAATCTGCTTCTGCTTCTCATCCTCCTGCCCGTTGCCGCGGGAGCCATCTGTTATTTCGTTCGGTCTAGTGCCGTTCGGACCCTGACTGTGGTTGCCACGGCAGCAATCCTCACGCTTGCATCGCTGGGATTGTTGGGACAGGGGACTTTCGAACCGGTTACGGTCGGTTCGTTCCTGGGCATCAGCAGCGATCTCCTGCTTACTGTGCTGGATTTCGCATTGCTGGGTGTCATTTACTACTACGGTGTCAAAAACAAGAGTCTGCTGATCCAGGGCTTCACCTTGGCCCAGGCAGTACTTCTTGCTTGGTTTGAGATCGTTGTTCTTGACCACGGGACTGTGCCCGCCCTCGTTGGCGACCAGCTGTCCCTGATCATGGTTCTGATCGTTTCCATCATCGGTTCTTTGATCTGTATCTTCGCCATCCCTTATATGAAGGAACACGAAGACCACCTGAAGCTGAAGAAATCGCGTCAGCCGCGCTTCTTCCTGTTCATGCTCCTGTTCCTGGGCGCAATGAACGGTCTGGTGCTCTCCAACAACCTTCTGTGGATGTTCTTCTTCTTCGAAGTGACCTCGCTGTGTTCTTTCCAGCTTATCGGGCACGACGGAACCGCCATCGCCAAGCACAATGCTGTCCGCGCTCTGTGGATGAATGCTGTTGGTGGTCTGGCCTTCGTTCTCGGCATCATCTTCGTTTACTCTCAGATGAACACCGTCGATCTGTCCGTGGTACTGGCCAACGGTCCTCAGGGTGCACTCATGCTGACCGGTCTCGGTTTCCTCTGTGTTGCCGGTTTCGTGAAGGCTGCCCAGGTCCCGTTCCAGAGCTGGCTGCTCGGCGCTATGATTGCACCGACCCCGGTCTCCGCACTGCTGCACTCCTCCACCATGGTTAAAGCTGGTGTGTACATGGTTCTCCGCTTCGCCCCCGGCTACGTGGATACCTTCCTGTCCACCGGTATCGCCATCTGTGGTGCATTCACCTTCGTTGCCTGTGCCGCTCTGTGTATCGGCCAGTCCAACGGTAAAAAGATTTTGGCGTACTCCACGGTTTCCAACCTTGGCCTGATCATCTGCTGCGCTGGTATTAATACCCCGCTGGCCATCACCGCTGCTGTGATGCTGATCATCTTCCACGCCATCTCCAAGTCCCTGCTCTTCCTGTGCGTTGGCACCATCGAGCAGGCAATCGGCTCTCGCGACATCGAGGACATGCGCGGCCTGTACGCCAAGTTCCCCCGCACTGCCATGATCACCCTCATCGGCATCCTGACCATGCTGCTGCCTCCGTTTGGCGTGCTCATGGCCAAGTGGATGGCTATCGAAGCTGCCTCCTCCAACATCTACGTCATCATCATGCTGGCCATGGGCTCCGCCCTGACCGTCGTGTACTGGGCCCGCTGGGGCGGTTCCCTGATGGCTTCCCGCGAAGCTGATGCTCCGGCAGAAGAACAGGCTACCCTCATCCGCATGCCTCTGGTGGCACTGTGTGGCGGCGCTGTTGTCCTGTCCGTGGCTGCTCCGTGGATCTACAACTCCATGCTGGCCCCCATGTTCCAGGCTCCGCCTTTCACCGTGAGCCTCGGCTCCCTTGATGCGGCAACCGGTTCCTTCGGCGTTGTGCCTCTGTTCATCGTTCTCGGCCTGGGCGTAGTTTACGCTGCCAAGGCTGCTTCCGGTTTCCGTAAGGCCAAGGTCATGCCTCCTTACGCCGGTGGCGCCAACGTGGTTGGTGACAATGACGGCGCTTACGTCGGTCCCATGAACGGCACTGTCCCGTTCACTGCCAGTAACATGTATCTGGGCGAGCTCTTCGCCGAAGGCAAGCTCACCCCGGTCTTTAACGCTTTGGCGGGCGCTCTTATCGTCCTCATGCTGGGAGGAGCTCTCTAATGGATACGCTTATTCTCGTCATCATCGGCCTTGTGGCCGGTCCGGTCATCGGTGGCCTTGTCGCCGGTCTCGACCGCCGCGTCACCGCATGGTTCCAGTCCCGTCAGGGTCCGCCGATCATGCAGGCCTTCTACGACGTCGCCAAACTTCTCGGTAAAGAGAAAATGGTCGTCAACCAGTGGCAGGTGCTTTGTGCATGGGTTTACCTGATCGCAGCAGCCGTCTCCGTGGCGCTGTTCTTCGCTCAGGGCGACCTGCTTCTGATCTTCTTCGTCCAGGCCATCGGTGCGGTCTTCCTGGTCATGGGTGCCATGGCTGCCAAGTCCCCGTACTCCCAGGTCGGCGCTCAGCGCGAGCTGATGCAGATCCTGGCTTACGAGCCGGTTCTGATTCTGGTCTTCGTCGGTTTCTATCTGACTACCGGCAGCTTCTCCATCGAAGCTGTTTGGCAGCTGGATCAGCCGCTGCTGGCCAAAATGCCGCTCCTGTACCTGGCCCTGGGCTATGCCCTGACCATCAAGCTGCGCAAGTCTCCCTTTGACTTCTCCACCTCCCACCACGGTCACCAGGAACTGGTTAAGGGTGTGCTCACCGAGTACTCCGGCCCCTACCTGGCCCTGGTCGAGATCGCTCACTGGTACGAAACCGTTCTGGTTCTCGGCCTGTGTGCCCTGTTCTGGACCACCAACGTGGCGTGGATGGCAGTGCTGCTGATCGGCACCTACATGCTCGAAATCCTGGTGGACAACACCATGGCCCGTATGACCTGGCGTTGGATGCTCAAGCGCGTCTGGCTGCTCGGTATGGGCATGTCCGTAGTTAACCTCATCTGGCTGTACGCGGGGTAAGTCATGTTCGGTTCATTCATTAAGAAATCTCGCGCCAAGTCCCCGTGGATCATGCACTTTGACTGCGGTAGCTGTAACGGCTGCGATATCGAGGTCCTGGCATGCCTGACCCCTCTCTACGACGTAGAACGGTTCGGCATCATCAACGTCGGTAACCCCAAGCACGCTGACGTGCTGCTGGTCACCGGTACTGTCAACTACCGAAACGCCAAGGTGCTCAAGAACATCTACGATCAGATGCCCGAGCCCAAGGCCGTTATCGCCATCGGCGCCTGCGGTAACACCGGCGGTGTCTTCCGCGAAGCCTACAACGTGATCGGCGGCATCGATAAGGTTATCCCTGTTGATGTCTACGTTCCCGGTTGTCCGGCCAAGCCCGAAGCCATCATCGACGGTGTTGTCACCGGTCTGGCCAAGTTCGCAGAAAAAGTGGAAGCCGAATAGGGCTTCTCACGAGGTGAAATATGATAGGTAAAGTAATTGACGTGACCCCCGAGACTCTTGTCGGAGAGGTCATGAACCTGAAGAACGACGGGCAGCGCCTGGTCACGTTCTCGACCTACCAGGAGGACGAGAAGAAGATCGGCATCCTGTACCACTTCGACAAGAATCTGGAGACCACCCACCTGCGTTTGGTCACGGATATGGATAAGCCCATTCCGTCCATCTCTGGCGTGCTCTTTGCCGCTCTGCTGGTGGAAAATGAGATCCGCGACCAGTGGGACGTCGAATTCGACGGCCTGGTCCTTGACTTTAACCGTTCGCTCTACCTTGACCCCGAGGTCACCCAGGTTCCCCTGGTGTCCAACGTCAAGATCGAGCCCAAGAAATAGGGGGCTGAAATGGCAACTACCGTAATTCCCTTCGGCCCGCAGCATCCCGTTCTTCCCGAGCCGGTCCACCTGACCCTCAAAGTGGAAGACGAGATCGTCAAAGAGGCTATCCCGGCTCTGGGTTACGTTCACCGTGGCCTGGAAAAGCTGGCTGACATTCGTGACTACCACCAGATGATCACCGTGTGTGAGCGCGTCTGCGGTATCTGCTCCATGATCCACGCTGTCTGCTACTCGCAGGCCATCGAAGAGCTCATGGACATCGAGATCCCCGATCGCGCCGCTCTGCTGCGTGTCATCTGGTCCGAACTGCACCGTACTCACTCCCACCTGCTGTGGCTGGGTCTCTTCGCCGATGCTTTCGGCTTCGAGTCCCTGTTCATGCAGTTCTGGAAGATCCGCGAGCGCATCATGGACATCAACGAAGCTACCACCGGTAGCCGCGTTATCGTTTCCGTGAACGTCATCGGCGGCGTGCGCGCCGACCTCTCTCCGGACCAGATCCGCTGGATCCTGTCCGAGATCGACATCGTGGAAAAGGAAGTCCGTCAGCTGCAGGACACCATCATGAACGACTACACCGTCAAGGCTCGTACCTGCGGTGTTGGCACCCTGACCAAAGAGCAGGCCTACGAACTGGGCGCTGCCGGCCCGACCCTGCGTGGTTCCGGCGTTGCTCAGGATATGCGTATGCTCGGTTACGGCGGTTACTCCCAGATCGACTTCGAGCCGATCGTTGAAACCTCCGGTGACTGTTGGGCTCGTTCCACAGTCCGTTTCCGTGAGTGCCTCCAGTCCATGGATTTGGTCCGTCAGGCCATCAGCAAGCTCCCCGAGGGCGACATCCGCGTCAAGGTGAAGGGCAACCCGCCGGAAGGCGAAGCCTACGCCCGTGTGGAACAGCCTCGCGGTGAGTGCGTATACTACATCAAGGGTAACGGCACCAAGCATCTGGATCGCCTCCGCATCCGTACGCCTACCTTTGCTAACATCCCGCCGCTGCTGGCCATGATGCCTGAGTGTGAACTGGCCGACGTGCCTGTCATCATTCTCTCCATCGACCCCTGCATCAGCTGCACCGAGCGCTAAGGAGAACTTGCCATGCTGTTTACACCCACAGTCGTCAAGAACCTGCTCAAGAAGCCTGCAACCCGTAACTACCCGTTCGTGGTTCGCGAAGGCTTCCCCATGTACCGCGGCGAGCTGACCATCAACATCGATGACTGCATCTTCTGCGGCTCCTGCTCTCGCAAGTGCCCCAGCCAGTGCATCACCGTCGATAAACAGGCTGGCACCTGGCAGTGCGACCCGCATGCCTGCGTGTACTGCGGCTACTGCCGCGATGCCTGCCCGACCAAGTGTCTCGACATGAAAGACGTGCACCGCGCCCCCATGACTGAGAAGATCACCTGGATCGAGCAGGGCACCCCGCCCAAGCCCAAGAAAAAGAAAGCCGCTGCTCCCAAGAAGGAAGCAGAAGCTCCGGTAGCTGAAGCCAAGGTTGAAAAAGCCGAAGAAGCTAAGCCTGCCAAGAAGGCTGCTCCCAAGAAGAAAGCAGCCAAAAAGAAGTAATTCGACTTTGAACGAATGAAATAAGGCCCCGGACCATTTGGTCCGGGGTCTTTCTTTGTTGGGATTATAAAGGCAGGGTAGAACCGCCCTGCCGGGCGGGATGAAGAATGAACCGGTAGGGCTTTCTGCCCTACACCCGACCAAAGGCCGAGGGCCTTTGGAATCCCATCCGCACAAAAAAGCGCCGGACTCCCAATCGGGAATCCGGCGCTTTGCTGTTCAATTACTTATCGACTACTTGCCGAGCAGTTCTTTCACGGCCTTCATGATGCCGGTCATATCGATGCCGAGCATGGAGCGAAGCTCGCGTTGGGTGCCGTGCTCCACGAACTCGTCAGGGATGCCGATGCATTTGATCTTCTTGCCCTGCATGGCGTCCTCTTCGTTGAGCATCTCAAGGACGGCGGAACCAAAGCCGCCAGCGAGAGCGTTCTCTTCGAGGAGGATAATGTTGTCGAAGCGTTCGACCAATTCCAGAATCTGCTTCTTGGGCAACGGCTTGACGAAGCGGGTGTTGAAGACAGCCACTTCAAGCCCGTCCTTGCCCTCGAGATCCATGGCCGCTTCCATGGCGGGGTAGACACGAGAACCGAGGGTTATGATGACAGCGTCCTTGCCTTCGCGGACGAGTTCGCCCTTGCCGATAGGCAGCTTCTTGGGCTCGTCATCCACCTTTGCGCCGACACCAGTGCCGCGCGGGTAGCGCATGGCACAGGGGCCGTCATAATCAAAGGCGGTGGCCATCATCTGGGCCAACTCAGCTTCGTCCTTGGGAGCCATGACAACGAGGTTGGGGATGTGGCGCAGGTAGCTGATGTCAAAGACACCGTGGTGGGTCGCTCCATCTTCGCCTACGAGCCCTCCTCGGTCGAGGAATAAATTCACGTTCAGGTTCTGCAGGCAGACGTCGTGAACCACCTGGTCGTAGGCGCGCTGCAGGAAGGTGGAGTAGATGGCCACGGCGGGCTTGAAGCCCTGCGTGGCAAGCCCTGCGGCAAAGGTAACCGCATGTTGCTCACAGATACCTACGTCCACGAAACGTTCGGGATGATTCTTACGGAAACATTCAGTGCCGGTACCCTCGGGCATGGCCGCAGTAATGGCCATGATCTTGTCGTCCTTGGCTGCCAGATTGCAGAGCGTGGAACCGAAGATCGAGGTGTAGGACGGCAGGCCGGTGCCGGAGTACTTGCGGGCCAGACCGGTCTCTGGGGCGAACTTGCCCACGCCGTGAAAATGAGTGGGGTCGGATTCGGCAGGCAGGTAGCCCTTGCCCTTCTTGGTGAGGACGTGGACCAGCACTGGCTTGTCGAGCTTCTTGATTTCCTCGAAAACTTTGACCAGCAGGGCGGTGTTGTGTCCGTCAATGGGGCCGACATAAGTGAAATGAAATGCCTCGAACAGAATGCCGGGGGTGAAGAAGGACTTCACGGAGTCGCCGTAGCGCTTGGCATATCCGGCAAGGTCGCCACCGATCTTGGGGATGTTGCCCAGAATATCCTCAACGTCGCTCTTGAGACGCTGAAGGAACGGGGTGGTCATCTTGCGGCTCAGGAACTGGGAGAGGGCGCCAACGTTCTTGGAGATGGACATCTCGTTGTCGTTGAGTACCACTACCATCTTGCTGCCGTGGTCTCCTGCCTGATTCAGGCCTTCAAAGGCGAGACCTGCGGTGAGGGAACCGTCACCGATGACAGCTACGACCTCGTTGTCGTCACCTTTGAGATCACGGGCCATGGCCATGCCGAGAGCGGCTGAGATAGACGTGGAAGAGTGGCCCACGCCAAAGTGGTCGTATTCAGATTCTTCCATTCGCGGGAAGCCGGAGATACCGTCCTTCTGACGCAGGGAATCGAACTTGTCGGCGCGTCCGGTGAGGAGCTTGTGGGCGTAAGCCTGATGGCCCACGTCCCAGACCAGTTTGTCAGGGCCGATGTTGAACGACTTGAAGAGGGCCAGGGTGAGTTCAATGACACCAAGGGAGGGGGCGAGATGACCACCATGGGCGGCCACCGTGCCGATGATGGTGTCACGGAGTTCCTGTCCTAATATATCGAGCTGCTCTACGGACAGCTTCTGCACGTCGGCAGGAGTCCGAATCTGCGAAAGCAGTTTTTTCTTTTGTAGGTCAGTCATAGGCGGGACATGTTAGGGCAATCAATAGACTCTGTCCACAATGTAGCGCGCCAAATCGGCAAGGAATTGCTGATTCTCGCCATCATATTCGCCGATTCGCTCCACTGCTTCAGCAATATATTCGGCTGCGAGTTCTTTGCTCTTTTCCAGACCGATCAGCGAAGGGTAGGTGGACTTGCCCATCTCTTCATCGCTGCCCGCAGGCTTGCCGAGAGTCTCGGTGTCACTGACCACATCGAGGACGTCGTCCACGATCTGGAACGCCACACCGATAGCCTTGCCAAATTCACGTGCGTTTTCGATATGTTCGTCGTCTGCCCCGGACAGGATGGCGCCACATTCACAGGCGGCAGTAATGAGCGCCCCGGTCTTCATGGCATGCATCTCGCGAAGTTCTTCCAAAGGCACGTTGTCGCGGCCAGTGAATTCCATATCTACGGTCTGACCTCCCACCATACCGCCAGCACCAGAGGCTGCGGCCAGCACGGCGATGGCGCGGAGTACGCGATCTGCCGGAAGGCCGTTGACGGTGGAAGTCTCGCACATGAGGCCGAAGGCTTCAGTCAGGAGGCCGTCGCCAGCCAGAATGGCCGTGGCTTCGTCAAACTGCTTGTGGTTGGACGGCTTGCCGCGACGCAGGTCGTCATCGTCCATGGCGGGCAGATCGTCGTGGATCAGGGAGTAGGTGTGGATGCATTCCAGACTGGCCGCAAAGGGCATGACCGCGTCGACATTGCCGCCAAGCATTTCTGCCCAAGCCAGCGTCAACACGGGACGGAGCCGCTTTCCGCCCGCCAGCAGGGAATAATCCATGGAGGCGCGGAGGCGTTCCGGTATGCCGCGGTCGTCGAGGCTGGTCGTGAGAAATTTTTCCACCACGGCGGCGCGTTGGCCGAGGCGTTCCTTGATGCCGAGGTTAGTCATTGTCGGCTCCCATGTTGTCCAGGGCCTCGAATTCCTTGATCAACCCTTCGGATACAATCTTGACCTCGTGGCGGGCACCTTCCAACTGTTTGCCGCATGCCTTGGCCAGCTCCAGTCCTTCCTTGTACAGGGCCACGCCCTCTTCCAGAGGCAGGTCGCCGCGCTCCAGCTTGTCCACGATGGACTTGAGCCGTTCCAGTCTGCTTTCAAATGTTTCTTTCGCCATTATATCACCTTGTCAGTTGGTCTTTGCCTTATGTAGCGGATTCCCAATGCCGACTCCAGAGGAACTTGCCTCTAAAATTCTAGCCCATGAACGTTTCAAAGCCCTCGGCACATTTGGTCGGTTGAAATTCCATGACATCGTAATCGGCCACGCCCTCCTGGTGAAACGGGTCTTCCGCTATTATTGCGCGCACTTCTTCGATGCTCTCGGCCCGACAGAGGATGACGCCGCCAATGCGGGGATTCTTGCGACCCGAGACAATGAAATTGCCTGAGGCATAGTATTTTTCAAGGAATGCGATATGTCGTTCCAAACAGGCGTCTACTGCCTCGAGGGATTGTACATAGGTAAGCGATATCAAGAACATGAGTAATCCATTTTGAGTAGGAGGATGTGAAAGGGGAAGCCTATGCTCTGGCGGTCCAGTATCGACGGGGATACCAGATGCTGAAAGCCATCAAACCAATGATGACCGGCCAGTCCAGTCCGGCGCGGAGCGTGAGGTATGCCTCCACCGGCATGGTGTTGAGGGAAATCCATTTGAACACGCCTTTGAGCACGTATGCGCCGCCCCATACCAGACTCAAACGGAGCCAGAGGGGGCGATAGTGCGGGCCGTTGCGGATACTCTCCGGAAAGGCATTCTTTCCGGACATCTGCTCGGCAAGCACCTGAATGAGCGGTCGCCGTGTGAGCATGGAAACCATGAACACGCCTCCCACGACCCAGTCCGATACAATGGGCGACAGGAGAAACCAGTCGGGATTTTTCGTTACGAGCAACCCGGCCAGCTCGGATACGGCATAGGCCGCACCGATGCCGGAAGCGCCGTCAAATTCTTTTTCCTTCAGGAGAAACCAGGCCATGACGCCAATGCCCCACAGGGACGCGAGAAGCGCTCCGGCCAAGGCATGATCCAGCTTCCGACCTACATAATATATCAATGTTGGGGCAACGGCCCCAAGCAGGATTCGGTTTACTGGAGTGTACGCCATGTTGGTCTCCTACTGGATCATTCCGTCAATGCGGTTGTCCACCAGCGGTTCCGGATCGATGACTTCACCATTGGCGAACACCGACAGATGCAGATGGGCGCCGGTTACACGTCCTGTTGCCCCGGAAAGACCGATGGTCTGACCTGCTTGTACAAAGTCACCTTCTTTCACCTTGAGCTTGGACATATGGCAGTACAGGGAAATCAGTCCGTTGCCGTGGTCGATAAAGGCGCAGTTCCCGGCAAAATAAAAATGTCCCGTCAGGATAACGGAACCCGCTGCGATGGAGTAAAGGGGAGTTCCCTTCCATGCGCGAAAATCGAGCCCGGTGTGCCGACGTTTGGCTTCGCCGTTGAACACGCGATACAAGCCGAAGCGACTAAGCATTATTCCCTTGGTGGGTCGAGAAAAGGGCAGGGTCCAATAGCGTTCTGGAGATTGAGTCGCCAGCGCCGCTTTGATGAGCTCCTTCTCCTTGGCAATGCGGTCCAGCACTTCTTGTGGAGGAGTTACCATCTTGGGAGGAACGGACAGTGTCTCGCTTTGATATTTTACCGGCACGATGGGCAGCGTCTTGCTGAACTTGCGGAAGTGTCCCCACAGAACCGCGGAGACTTCCAGCGTGTCTTCACCTGCGTCGGCACGGAGGTCCGTACCCAGAATGAGGGTGGAGTGGTAATAGTAGTCCTCGCCTTCCACCTGCGGCTTCAGCGTTTTGCCACGCCATTTCACTGTCAGGTCGTCCAGCGGATAGCGGGAGGATATTTTTACAAAAAAGGGCTGGCCGATGCCCACTTCGTCCGGGCATTCGATGTCCACCATGTCGGCAGCCATCGCATTGTTCGCGGCAGAGAGCAGTAGCAAAAAGAGGGTAGCCGCCAGAAATCTGGACAGCGTAGAGAAGGGATCGCGATTCATGATTTAATCAAAGGTAAGTTATTTCAACATGCTGTCAGCAGTGTTTTTGAATAAAGGCTCCGGGTCTACCAGCTTGCCCAATACAGAAACAGAGAAGTGGAGGTGGGGGCCGGTGGCACGACCGGATTGGCCGGAGAGGCCGATGGCCTGACCTCGTTTAACGGTGTCGCCCTCTTTCACGATGGGCTTGGACATGTGGAAGTACATGGAGACAACGCCGTTGCCGTGGTCGATGTAGATGGAATTCCCTGCGTAATAATGATCTCCCACGAGGATGACGACGCCGTCTGCCGTGGACTTGACCGGGTTGCCCATGGGAGAGCGGAAGTCGAGGCCGCGGTGCGGGTTTTTGGGCTTGCCGTTGAGGATGCGCTGCAATCCATACAGGCTGGTGATCTTGCCTTCAACCGGGCGTTCAAAGGGCAGTCGCCATTTGCGCATGGGGCTTACCGTGCCTTTGGCCTTGGAGGTCTCGGCGCGGTCCGCCTTGATCTTGTCATATACATCGGTGGGCGGCGTCACCATCTTGGTGGGCAGGCTCAGTTCCTGCTTGGGGTAGCTGACCGGCGTGATCTGCACGGTGCGGCGAAAGGTGTTCTCCTTGCCGTCGATGGAGGCGATGACCGACAATTCTTCTTTGCCAGCCTTCACATTCAGCACATCGGTGCCGAGCATTGCCAGCGCCACGTGACGGTTGTTCCAGACGGAAATGGAGGGCTCCACTTCCTTGCCTTCCCAGAAGATGGCCACGGTCTCCAGCGGTTGGTCCGAGGTCAGTCGGACCAGGAACGGCTGACCGGCACCTACGCGGCCCGGTGCGGCCAATACGAGGGCGGACCCCGTGTTGGCAGGAGCGGCCTGCGCTTCGGCAGCCTGTGCCTCGGCAGGCATGGCGAGCATGACGTCGTCGCCTTCTTCGAGACCAAAATCCTGAGCGGGGACCGAGGTGGGAACCATGGGCAGGGTGAAGATTGTTACCAGAAATATGAGGAGAAAGAGCCGTTTCATCATCACTCCCGTGCGTCGTTGTTATCGTCTGTGACAACGGCCCCGATGCGGCCGTCCTTTACCCTGATATCAAGTGCATCGCCTGCCGTCACCTCTTTCGGGTCACGGAGGAACTCACCTGTCCGTTCGATGCGTACCAGCGAGTAGCCTCGTTCCAGCGGCGCTTCCGGATTGAGCCCGGTGAGGGCGGTCTGCGCCAGCTCCAGATCACGCGTGCGGTTATCGGTAAGCCGCTCCATGGCCTGCTTCATGCGCTCTGTCAGATTGGCCACAGCTGCACCCTCGGCGTCAACAGCGCGTGTGCCGAAAGCCCGCTCCAGCCGTTCTGTGGCGGCTTTGGTGTCCATCTGCTTGTCGTGCAGGAGGTCGTGCCCGGCATCGTCGAGGCGGTTCAGCAGGTCGTGGAAGCGGTCTTCCATACGCTCCAGTTTGCGCTCAGGTGAGAGCCACACAAGCGCCTTGCGCAGATGTTCGAAGGCTGCCCCCTTGCCGAGCAACCAGTTGGCGTAGGCACGGTTCATGGCCATGTCCACGTCGTCGAGTTGCTGGGCCAGCAGTTCCCGGCGGGGCCATAACTCTTGCGCCACATGGCTCGGCGTGGCCGCGCGCTTGTCTGCCACGAAGTCGGCGATGGATACGTCAGGCTCGTGCCCCACACCGGTAATGACCGGCAGGCGAGCCCGGAAAATGGCATCTGCCACAGGCTCGGTGTTGAAGGCCCATAAATCTTCCAGTGATCCGCCGCCCCGGATGAGCACAGCCACATCGGCCCAGTCGTCAGCGTCTGCCTGATCCAGTGCCGCTGCAATGTTTGCAGGAGCCAGGTCGCCCTGAACGAGGGAAGGGTAAATTCGAATCTCCGAACCGGTTCCGCGGGTGTTGGCTATGCGCAGGAAATCCCGCACTGCTGCACCCGAAGGCGAAGTGATGACAGCGACTCGCATGGGATTGCTCGGGATGGCAATCTTGCGGTCTTCGTCGAAGTAGCCTTTTTCGGAGAGCTTCTTCTTGAGGGCTTCAAAGGCCACGGCCAGATCGCCCACGCCCTGATCCTGCACCAGTTCGGCCACCAGTTGATACTGGCCGCGTGGTTCGTACACGTTGAGGCGGCCAGCGCAGAGCACTTCCATGCCGTCTTCGATACCCGCGCCCGACAGTGCCGTGGGCGTGGTGTCGTCTTCCTCAATCTCCCCGGTCAGGGGATTGATGCGGTCCTCGCCTTTGCTGACGGGCTTGGCCGACATCTGGGAGGACTTGAACCAGACCACGGACAGGGCGGCATTGCCGTCGGTCAAGGTAAAGTAGATATGCCCACTGGCCGGGCGGGCGAGGTTGGACACCTCTCCTCGTACCCAGACAAAGGGAAACTCCGCTTCCAGCAGGTTCTTTACTGAGCGGGTGAGTTCCGAAACGGTGAAAATGGCGGACATGGTACTCCGTGATGTTATTCCGCTGCGATGGCTGCACCGGCGCCGATCATGATCGAGCCTGCGGTGCGGTTCAGGATTTTCCAGGTGCGGGTGGAGCGCATTGCCTCACGGCCCTTGGCTGCCAGCCATGCGTAGGTGGCGAGCACCGTGAACACCGTGGGAATGATGATGGCCACGACCATGGCGATGTCCGTGGTGGTCAGCTCCGGCATGTGCAGGAAACCCGGCAGGAAGCCACAGTAGAACACGATCACCTTGGGGTTGCCAAGGGTGACGCACAGACCGGCAAGAAAGCTGCGCCCCGTATGAGGTTCGGAGACAGAGGCAGTGTTTTGTTCGGACGGGGGTTTTGCCATCCACGCCTTTACGCCGAGGTAAACGAGGTAGGCTGCGCCTGCCCATTTCAGGAGGGCGAACCACGGACCGATCTGGGAGGCGACCCAACCCATTCCGAACAGGGCTGTGAGCAGATAACAGAGGTCGCCGCACGCGAGTCCGGCGGCAAATCCGGCGCCAGTCTTGAAGCCGCGTGTCAGCGACTGGGCCACGAGTGCGGATACTCCCGGTCCGGGAATGCTGGCAAATATTGCTGTTGCGATGAAAAGGGCGATGCCGCTTTCAATAGTCATTTCTCTCTCCTTCCGGTTGTTCTCCGGCAATAGGGTGCATACCACTCACCAAGCGGGTCATTCAATAGAAAAAGCCCGGCGCGGATAGTTCCGCGCCGGGCTGGCGATCATAATTAATGATATGGAACTACTTCAGGTAGCTGTCCAGAACCTTCTGATGAGTACCATTAGCCTTAATGGTGTCGAGGGCCTTCTGGAATTCTGCGATCACAGCATCAGGAACGCTCTTGTTGAAGGCGTAGTAGAGGCCGCCGCTCTTCAGAACGTAGGCAACTTCGTAGTCACCGGTGTTCATGCCGGCATTCTTGATCTGGTACATGGTGGAGGTCTGCTCGTAAGCGACTGCATCGATGCGGTCGTGGGCGAGCTTCTTCAGGTTGGACTCCATCTTTGCAGTGATGTCCATGTTGCCTTTGCCAACACCATTGGACTCCAGCATCTGCATGCCGATGTCGTCACGGATAACGCCGTACTTGTACTTGGTCAGGTCTGCAGGGGATCCAATGGAGACCTTACCCTTCTTGGCGATGACAGAGATGTTGGTCTCGATGAAGGGACCGACCCACTTGAACAGGGGCTTACGGGCATCGGTCAGGGTCATGGCGAACAGACAGGTGTTCGCTTCTTCCTGCACGCGCTTGTAACCCTGAGCCCAAGGGAGAACCTTGAAGTCGGCTGCGGATTTGGAAGAGCCCATTTCCTTGAGCATGGCAGAGAGCAAGTCTACGGAAATACCGGTGACTTTGCTGCCATCATCGTAGTTGAAGGGGGGGTACTGCTCAGTCATGTAGTTGATGCTGTCTGCGCCAGACGCCATGGCCATGGTGCCAAGGCCCAAAGTCAGAACAAGAACCACCGCCAATGCAAGAATCTTTTTCATTGTTTTGTCTCTCCTCTCACATGTTGTTGTTCACGCGTGCCGGTCTCCCGGAACTACCTCTTCAATTTAGCGATGAGATTCTCAAGATCGGTAACGAGAGTCTTCATGTCTCCTACCTCTTGTGAAGCGAGGTCCATACCTCGCGTGGTCTCATCGGTAATAGCATTGATTTCACCCACACTGCGGGCGATTTCGTCACTGGTTGCGGACTGCTCTTCAGCAGCAGTCGCGATGGAGGCGATCCTCGCGGAAGTGCCTTCCACGAGAGTAAGAATGACTTCCAGAGCCTTGCCGGAGTCGTTGGCAAGATCGGTTGCCTTGGTGACCACTTCGTCGGCTTCTCTGGTGGTTGCGGCGCTGCGTTCTGCGCCGGAACGGATGCCGCCAATGGATTCCTCCACTTCTTTGGTGGCGTCCATTGTCTTTTCTGCGAGTTTTCTGACCTCATCGGCAACAACGGCAAAGCCGCGGCCAGCTTCGCCTGCGCGGGCGGCTTCAATGGCAGCGTTCAAGGCCAGCAGGTTGGTCTGGTCTGCGATGTCAGTGATGACGCCGAGAATCTTGCCGGTGTCATGCGCCTGATTATTGAGCTCTTCCATGTTGGTCATGAGGTAATCGGTCTTGGTCTTTACCAGCTCGATGGCGTCCACTGCCTGGCGGACAATCTCTTCGCCTTCTCGTGCCTTCTGACGAGCTTCTTCGGCCTGCGACGAAGTCTCTCCAGCGTTGCGGGCTACTTCGAGGACGGTGGCATTCATTTGTTCCATGGCCGTGGCGGTTTCCGCTGCACGGACGGACTGAGCCTGCGCCCCGTCATGTGTTTCATCGATTTTTACGCCGATCTGATGGGCTGCATCCGTGATTCGGGAGACGATGGTTTCAAGCGTTCTGGCAGCTTCGGTCATGCCTTCACTGCGTGCCATCTCAGCCTGATTGCGTGCTTCTTCAGCCAATGTCGCAGCTTCTTTCGTGAGTCGAGTCTGCTCTTCGGCTTCTTCCTGTTTATCTTGAACTTCGCTGATCTTCTCGCCAAGGGTGCAAACCATGCTTTCCATGGCATCTTTGAGAAGCAGTAATTCATCGGTGTATCGACCTGAATCAATGGTGCAGGTCAGGTCGCCCGAACCGACGCGAGAAGCAAAGGACTGAATGCGGCTCAAAGGACCCATGACAAAACGACGAATGAAAAATGCAAGGACAAGGACGATGGCCAAGTCGATGGCCACTGTTTTGATCACAATGGAATAGACCGATTTGGTCAACGCTTCCTTCATGAATTTTTCAGTCATGAGCAGGCGCACAGTGCCGATCGATTTGCCTTCACGCGTGACTGCGGATTCGACTTCGATAAACTCGCCTTCGATTACCTTGTCTGTTTGGACCGGGTTCCAGTCCTCGTCGCGGGTCATTGCGGCAAAAATCTTTTCTCCACCCTCTTCAAAGACGATGACGCCGTGGATGATGTCTTCCTTCATCTCTGTTTTCAAAGTGGAAAAAGCCAGATCCGTGTCAAAATCCCACATAGGGGTGACAAGGTTCTGTCCAAGACGTGCAGAAATGGCGTTTCCAAGCCCCGTCATTTCATCTGTCATGAACTTTTTGCTGGAAACGTACTCATAGACACCAAACCCCGTCAGGATGGTTGTAACAGCAGTTACAATGACGAGAAGTATCTTTAGTTCAAGGCCTCCTCTCATCTTTTTCGGCTCCGGTGTTGTTGGTGTCTGTTCGTCTGTTCTCTTTGAATTGGTCTCTTTTTTTGTAGTCATAACCGCCAACAGTGTAAAAAATGCTCCCCATGGAATGCTTGAGAAGAATGTTCATCAAACACTTATTCCAAACGGTTATTTGTTGGTCTTTTTCACGTTTGTCAAATAGTAATCGTATTTTTCTTTCAAAAAGTATAATTAATACAATTATGTAAATATGCACTGACAATATTGTCGACTCATGATTGTGTCAGTGTATTCAGCTTGTTAAGTATGGTTGACGACAAGTTGATGAGCCTATTGGTGCATGACGCCTTTTTTCAAAAAAGAAAAGGGTCCAGCAATACTGCCAGACCCTTTTGGGTGATGATATTATATTCAGCCGATGGGCTGAAAAAATCTTAATCGAGTTCCAGTCCCCATTTGGACCAAATCTCTTTGCGCCATGCAGAGAATGCTTCAGCAAAGCCGTCGAGGGGGAGTTCGGTCTTCTCGCCGGACTTGCGATCCTTGGCTTCGATGATGCCATTCTTGAGGCCTTTGCCACCCAGTACGAGCTGCATGGGGTAACCGATGAGGTCGGCCTCGGCGAACTTGACGCCGGGGCGTTCCTTGCGGTCGTCGTAGGCGGCGTCCACACCGAGTTTCATGATCTCGGCGTACAGCTCTTCTGCCTTGTCGGCTACGTCCTGATCCTTGCCGCCCAGGGAAATGAGGGCAACCTCGAAGGGAGCGATGGAGGGCGGGAAGCAGCAGCCGTTCTCGTCGTGATTCTGCTCGATGGCAGAGGCCACGATGCGGGAAACGCCGATGCCGTAGCAACCCATGACCATGGGCTTGGCCTTGCCGTTCTCATCAAGGAAGGTGGCTTCCATCTTTTCGGAGTACTTGAGGCCGAGCTTGAAGACGTGGCCGACTTCGATGCCCTTGGTGAACTCGATCTCCGCGCCGCACTCAGGACAGGGATCAGTAGGCTCGATGACGCGCAGGTCGTCGAACTTGGTGACTTTGCAGTCGCGACCAAGGGAGAGGTGCTTCACGTGGGTGTCGCCCTTGTTGGCGCCAGCGACCCAGTCGGTGCCGAGGCAAAGCTCGCGGTCGGCGTAGATGGGAACATCCTTGTCCAGACCGGCAGGACCGGCAAAACCAACCGGAGCGCCGGTGACCTTCTTGACGGTCTCTTCGTCAGCCAGCTCGATGTCATTTCCGCCAACGAGGTTGCGCAGCTTGACGTCGTTGATCTCGCGGTCGCCGCGAACGAGGGCGGCAACAGGCTCGCCGTCGATGATGAAGAGCAGGGTCTTGACCAGCTTGCTGGGCTTGATGTTCAGGAATTCGCAGACCTCTTCCACGGTGTGTGCACCGGGGGTGTCCACTTCTTCCATGGCCGGGATGTTGGTCTCGTCGCAGTGGCAGACGCCTTCAGGCAGGCGGACCTTGGCTTTTTCGAGGTTTGCGCCGAAGTCGCAGGACTTACAGGAGGCGATGGTGTCTTCGCCGGTATCGGCCAGCACCATGAACTCGTGGGAGAAGTCGCCGCCGATCTGGCCGGAGTCGGCCTGAACAGGCTTGAAGCGCAGGCCGATGCGGGAGAAGGCTGCCTTGTAGGCTTCGAACATTTCGAAGTAGGACTTCTCTGCACCTTCCTCGTCCTTGTCGAAGGAGTAGGCGTCTTTCATGATGAACTCGCGGCCGCGCATCAGGCCGAAGCGGGGGCGGATCTCGTCGCGAAATTTGGTCTGAATCTGGTAGAGATTGACCGGAAGCTGCTTGTAGGACTTGATCTCGCCGCGCACAAGGTCAGTGATGACTTCTTCGTGGGTGGGGCCGAGGCAGTAGTTGCGGCCGTGACGGTCATTGAGACGGAGCAGCTCCTTGCCATAGAAGTCCCAGCGGCCGGTCTCTTCCCAGAGGTCGGCGGGCTGAACCATGGGCAGCAGCACTTCCATGGCTCCGGCGCGGTCCATTTCCTCGCGGACGATCTGGGAGACCTTGTTGATGGAGCGGAGGCCGAGCGGCAGGTAGTTGTAAATGCCGCTGGTGAGCTTGCGGATCATGCCCGCGCGCATCAGCAGTTTGTGGGACATGACCTCGGCATCGGCCGGATCTTCCTTCAGGGTAGGAATGTAGTACTTCGAAAGACGCATTAGTTATTTTCTCCTTTCTTCCAAGAAAAGTTCTATCTCTTTCATGAATTCGGGCAGCAGGTTCTCGTCGCCCTTGACCTTGCGGACGACTTCGCCCTTTTTGAAAATGATGCCCAGTCCGCGGCCTCCGGCAATGCCGATGTCCGCTTCCTTGGCCTCGCCCGGGCCGTTCACCACGCAGCCCATGACGGCTACGGTAAAAACCTCTTCCACGCCACGGAGTGCATCCTCGACCTTTTCCGCCAGCTCGATGAGATGAATCTCCGTGCGCCCACAGGTGGGGCAGGAGATGATCTCCGGGCCGCGTTCGCGCAGTCCCAGAGAGCGGAGGATTTCGTAGCACACGCCGATCTCGGCAACCGGGTCGTGGGTCAGGGACACGCGCATGGTGTCGCCGATACCCTCGGCCAGCAGAATGCCGAGGCCCACAGAGGATTTGACCGCGCCGCGCACCAGTGTGCCGGCTTCGGTGATGCCGATGTGGAGCGGATAGTCGATCTGCTCGGACATGAGGCGATATGCAGCGATGGTGTTCAGGACCGATGAGGTCTTGAGCGAAATTTTGATGTCGTGGAAGCCGCGTTTTTCCAGCATGCGGATGTGGCGCAGGCCTGATTCGACCATGGCTTCCGGAGTTGGGCCGCCGAATTCCTTCAGCAGATCTTTCTCAAGTGATCCGCCGTTGACGCCGATACGAATAGGTGCGCCGTGAGCCTTGGCTGCCTGTACTACGCTGTCCACTTTGGATTCGTCCCCGATATTGCCGGGGTTGATGCGCAGGCCGTCGATGCCTGCTTCCAGCGCGGCCAGTGCCAGTCGGTGGTCGAAATGGATGTCCGCAATGAGCGGCACCGGGGATTGGCTCTTGATCTGGTCAAGGGCTGCTGCGGCCTTGTCGTCAGGCACGGCCACGCGCACGATCTCGCAGCCGGCTTCAGCCAGCTGGTTGATCTGGGCGACCGTGGAGAGCACGTCGCGGGTGTCGGTGTTGCACATGGATTGCACGCGAACGGGGTTGTCCCCGCCGATGCCCACGCCGCCGACGCTGATGGGTCTTGTTTGCTTTCGCTGCATAGGGTGTGGGACTTTACGTCATTTCGTCCTGCAAGCCAAGTGGCGGATAGGGGGACGAATTTTCTTCTTTAGTTATAATTGAAGTGGTTAAAATAGGTATTTATCATTTGAGAAAAATAACGTGGCAATGTGGATTAACCTGGAGGTTTAACCATGCATCTCGACATACGTGCGAAGATTCTTCTTTCGTTTCTTGTTTCTCTTATTCTCTTGTGCGCAGCTATTCTTGGCGTCAGTCTGACCTCAATTCACGATGATTCGCTGAAATACAGCACCTCTTCGTCTGCCGGACAGCTCAAGCATATTGACGGCACCATTTCCATGTACCTGAAGGAAGCGGTGAACAATACGGTCATGATGGCCGAGGACCCGCGGGTCAAGCGGGTGGACGAAATCCTGACCAACTATCTGGACCCCAACAAGAAGTATCCCACCAACGATACGTTGCCCGATGACGTGTTGGGAGCAGAGATAAGAGTGCTCTACAAGATGATCCTCCGCTCTCATTCGAGCTACAAGGACTGTTACATCGGCACCAGTAATGGTGCATTCATCATCGGCGGCGACGACCCGTTGCCTGCGGGATATGATCCGCGCCAGCGCCCCTGGTATCAGGAAGCCACAGCCAATGCTTCGCAGGGCATTGTCTCCAAGGCATATACGTCTACTACCGGTGAGGCCATGATCTCCACAGCCAAGGCTGTGCAGGGCAGCGGCAAGATTCTCGGTGTAGCCGCCATGGATATCTCCTTGGCTCAGCTGACCAAGCTCATCGAAGAGGTCCGCATCGGCGAGACCGGTTATGTCGTCATGATTCAGGATGACGGCGTTATCATCGCCGATCCCATGAACAAGGATAACAACTTCAAGAACGTCAATGATCTGGAAAAGAGCTACGGCGACGTCTTCCGCATGGATAGCGGTTCCATGAATGTGAACATCGGCGGCGTAGACTATATGGCGGTGGTCTACACCTCTCCCTTCCTCAAGTGGAAGTTCGTAGCACTGGTGCAGATGGCCGAGATCATGTCTCCGGTGTGGGATAATGCCATCATGACCAGCGGTCTTTCCTTGCTGGCTCTGATTCTGGTTGCCATCGTCATCTGGTGGTACATGAACGGTCTGATCATCAACCCCATGGCTCGCATCGTGGGTATCCTGAATCAGGCGGCGGGCGGTGACTACACTGCCCGTATGGATGTGAACCGCAACGACTCCGTGGGTAACATCTACCGCGCCTACAACTCCATGGCCGACAAGGTCTCGGAAGTCGTTGGTCAGGTGGTGGACGGCAGCAGTCGTGTCTCCGCCGGTAGTGAAGAGCTCTCCGCCACTTCGCATGAGCTGGCCGAGGGAGCCAACAATCAGGCCTCCTCACTGGAAGAGGTCTCCTCCTCCATGGAAGAGATGGCTTCCAATATTCAGAACAATGCAGAGAACGCCCGTGAAACCGAGCGCATCTCTTCCAAGGCGGCTGAGAACGCCAAGATCGGTGGCACTGCAGTGGCCGAGACCGTTTCCGCCATGCAGGAGATCGCCGATAAAATCTCCATCGTTGAGGAAATCGCACGCCAGACCAACCTGCTGGCCCTGAACGCGGCCATCGAGGCGGCACGCGCTGGCGAACACGGCAAGGGATTTGCCGTTGTCGCAGCCGAGGTCCGCAAGTTGGCAGAGCGTTCCGGACAGGCCGCTGCCGAGATCAGCGAACTCTCTTCCACCAGCGTGGAAGTCGCCAACAAGGCGGGCGATATGCTCAAGGAAATGGTCCCGGACATCGAAAAGACCGCAGAACTCATTCAGGAGATTACGGTCTCCAGTGGCGAGCAGACCACTGGTGCGCACCAGATCAACGAAGCGTTGCAGCAGCTTGATATCGTGGTGCAGCAGAACTCCGCCGCATCCGAAGAGATGGCCTCGACCTCCACAGATCTGGCCCATCAGGCACATGGTCTGCAACAGATCATCTCCTTCTTCCAGGTGAGTGGCGGTGGTGCTCCCCGCTCCGGCCCGGTCCGGCAGGTGAGGGTTGCCAAGCCCAAGCCGCAGGCTGCCAAGCAGTTGCCGCAGGCGGCCCCCAAGGCGTCGCAAGCTGGTGTTGCCCTCGATATGGGCGGAGACGACGATGGTGACTTCGAGCGTTTCTAGAAATCGAACAATAATAGCACTTATGGCGGTGGTCATGCTCCTGCTTCTTGCAGGGCGGGCCACCGCCTTTGAATTTTCCGAGGTCAGTTCAGCTTCACCGGAAGTCCTGCAATGCATGGAGGAGAAGTTGGAGTCGGAGACCATGGACTATGTCCGCAATGGAAGTCGGCCAAAGAAGAAGAGTGTCCGCAAAGAGATCAAAACGGCATACGAGTCCTGTTTGACCGATACGGACAAGCCTGCTGATGTCGTTGCCTACGATGGCCCCTTGTTTGATGCCATGAGCCAGATTGACGAGACCGTGAATATGAATGAGGCAATGGATCAGGTTCGCGCCGCAGGTGTATCCAAGCTGGCATTGTTCGCCCGGAGTCGAAAGAAGTTGCACCAGAATGAACGGTCTGTTCTGACGCTGGCAAGGAAGAATCCGGATTTGATCGTACTGGGCGCCCCCAAATATTTTCAACTGTCAGGCGATGTTACTGACGACTACATCAGTGCGACTGTGTCCGGTATCAAGAAGCACGGGTACAAGTTTATCGGTGAACTGTTGTATACCCATGGCGACAAGCAAACCGGCAAGCAATATTCGGCAGGGGAGCGGTACGTGGACCCGTCGCAACCGGGTACAACGAAGTTGCTCAAGGCCGTAGCTCCGCTCAATATCCCGTTCATGGCCCATTGGGAACCGTATACACCAGAGCGCGATTTTCCCAAATTCCATGCTTTGTATTCTGCTTGGCCTGACCAGATATTTCTATTGCCGCACATGGGCTTTGCCTCGGTCGATCAGCTCGACGAGTTCATGAGCCGGCATCCGAATCTGTATCTTCTTACGTCTAAGAAGGAACGGTACATGGGCGACTTTGCTGATCCCGAGAAGCAGAAGGCAATTGGTTCGTCCATGTTGGATGGTGAAAAGTTGCGTCCGGAATGGAAAGAGTTGTTGATCAAGTATCAGGATCGCATTTTATTTGCGTCGGACCCGCACATGCGCAAACTGTGGGCGAAGTACCGCAAGGTCGTAAACAGTCAACGTCTGATTCTCGGGCAGTTGCCAAGGAAGGCAGCCGAAAGGATTGCCTACCGGAATGCCGAAAGAATGTATGGCGTGAAGATCGATCAGAAGCGCATCAAGCATTAAAAAAAGGCTGCCGTCAGAGGACGGCAGCCTTTTTACTGTCAAATTCGAATAGCCTAGCGGCCGCAGCACTTCTTGTACTTTTTGCCGGAGCCACAGGGACAGGGCTCGTTGCGGCCGACTTTCTTTTCCTTGCGGACCGGAGGACCGGAGACCATGTGGCCGTCCACGTAGCGCCAGTGGTCGTCGATCTTCTTGAACTCGGCGCGCTCGCGGTGGGAGAGAGCTTCGCCGTCGATGGCATAGTTGGCAGTGAATTCGACGATACCGGCTTCGTCTCCTTCTTCGCCAGCCCACTTGTCGTGGATCTCGAGGCCGAGCCATTCGGCTTTCTCAGCCCAGTCTTTGACCGAGGCGTCGTCATGGCCATCCAGGGCTTCAGGAGCCAGGGAGGTCTTGAGGTAGTCCAGCTCCTGATTGACGTAGGCAGAGTAGCGGGAGCGCATCAGCGCTTCGGCGGTCGGTGCGGGTTTTTCTCCAGAGATGATGGGGAGGCAGCACTCGACGGATTCTTTACCGGAACCACAAGGGCAAGGCTTGGTCATTGTAATATCCTCATAAGGCCTCAAGCGGCCGTTGGTTTTCGTTGATTGAGATAGCTCAACTATAAGGAAAGCGGAGTGCCTGTCAATTGCGGGATTACTAGTTGGGATGCCGCTGCGCTGCGATGGTCGGGTGATTTCGCCTCCGACGGTCAAGGACTCGCGCCCTTGGATCCCACTTTTGCGCCTTCGGCGCGGACTAGCTTTGCGGCGACAGCCGCAGATGGGATTCTTAAGGCCCTCGGCCTTAAGCCGGGGCGCTGTCAGCTCTTAGCGAGTCTTCGAGCTTTAGATATGACGACAGCAGAGATAGGGCGGGAAGCCCTGCTTGTTTATACAAAACGGAGGCCGCAGGCTGACCTCAAAACCTGATTTTCCTTCTCTCCTTGCCCTGTCTCCTCACTCATGGCACGGTGCGCTCCATGATTCGCATTACGGAAACCTGCATCATCCCGTATGAAGAGATACGGTTCATCACATCCCGAAGCTCCGGCCCGGGCGGTCAACATGTGAACACGGCGGACACTCGCGTGACGCTGCTTTTCAACGTGGACAAAAGTAGCGCCTTGTCGCAACTGCAAAAAGTGGCGGTGAAAGGGAAATTGCGCCGCCGTATCGACAAGCGGGGCGTGCTCCGGGTGACATCGCAGAGATTCCGTAGCCAGAAATCCAATAAGGATAGCGCCATTGAACGGTTCGTAGAGTTGATGCAATGGGCGCTGAAACCGGTGACGGTGCGCAAGGAAACGCGTGTGCCCAAGTCGGCCAAACGGAAACGTCTGGATCGCAAGAAAAGAACAGCCGAGCGTAAGAAACAACGCAAGATGCCGAACTTGAACGGCGAATATTAGCCTGGCGCCGTTGGCGCGCAACCTAATTTATTTTTTGATAAGCCCGAGATCGTCGAGGGCGATATACAACTCGCGGCTGACCCATGCGTCGGTAGCAGCGTAGTTGACCTGTTGCGGTGTGAGCTTTTCCTTGGACCAGTTGGAACACTGGGCGGACTTGGAAATGCGGAAGCCGAGCAGGTTGGCGGCCATGTTGCGCAGCCCGTGGGTCTGCAGCTTGGCCTTGGCCGTGATGTCGGAGAGATCGACAAAGTTGGCTGGTTTGAAGTTGGCCAGTCGTTGCAGGCCGATGATGTCGTCGCGGACGGCCACGCCGGTCTTGACCACGGAGGGATCGGCCAGCAGATCGCAGATGCCGTTGCAGAGCTTCAGAATATTTATCTGAAAAACGTAGGCGCGTTCAGCGGTGGCAAGCTGGATAAGAGAGGGCGGACCCGGTTTGCGGCCCTTTTTGAAGACTGGACGGGTCTCGGTATCGAAGCCGAGTAGCGGCTCCCCTTCCATCTCCTTGAGAGCCATGGTGCGCTGTTTTTCAGTGCGCACAACAGTAATAGGCCCCTCGTAACGTCGAAGGGGCATCTCATTAATATCGGCTTTCGAAAAAGCGCGGAGATATTTGTCGGGTATGCTGGCAGCCTTGGTCATTTGATACAAAAAATAGCTTTTTCGGGATATACATCCCGTGGAAGTGACGGATGGTTGAATATTTTATACCTGTTAGTCAAGTCCGACGTGAAAAAAAGCGAAATGGACGTTTGAAAATATCCATTTCGCAGAGGTTAATTGCTGTTCTGGGGAAACTTGCTGGATTCACATGGTGCCCGGTAGTTTCTCCACCAGTAATTGCCGTTGCATTGTTCATTGGGTGCGTTGAGTGTATTGCCAGTGCTGACACGGTTAGACTGGAACTGGGCTATGGCTGCCGCATCGATGGCGTCGGCCACAGCTTTCAGGTCCGGTGAGCCGGTCTGGAGGTCGGTTAACTGCCGGTTTGCCTCAGCCGCGATGGTGCGCTGCATGGGGTACGACTTGATGAACTTTTCCAGCCACGAGGTGGTTTCGTCCTTGTTGCCGAGGCGTGCATAGGACAGGGCCGTGAAGAGATACGTCTCCATGATGGTGTCGTCCTTGTACTGGGCCTTGGCCATGACTTTGATGCATTCCTGATAGCGACCTGCATGGTACATGCTGATGCCCGTCATGGTCAGGTTGGACGGGAACATGACGGTGCGGCTTGGCGGATATTCTTTCAGTGCCTTGGCAAAGGCGTCCGCGCTGGTGGCGAAATATTCGTTTGCCTTGTCGTAGCGTTTGAAGCTGTATGCAGACCATGCGCGTTCAAAGTTCTTTTGTCCGACGCGCACGGATTGCCAGGCAAAGGCCGGGTGTGCGGCGAGGACAGCGGTTGCAATGATCAGGGCAGCGATGGCTATGTTTCTTGTCTTCATATCGATACCTCGTGGTTAGGGCATATATGCACGGGCAATGCGGAACAGGTCGTCATAGGAGTGTTTGTCACGGATGCCGAGGGCCAGTTCCGTGGCCATGTCCATCTTGCGCGCGGTTTCGCGCAACGTATTATCCCGCATGCTCATGAGATGATGGTCCAGAAAGTCGGCCTCAAAATTGTCGATGGCCAACGAGACGCCCTCTGCAAAAAAACGCGAATTGAAGTAGGGCAGAAATTTTTCCAGCGTCTGCTTGCCCTCTCGACGGGCATACATGGAGAAGAACAGCAGCTTGACCAGCAGGCGGTCTACCTGGATTTTGTGATCTACGGAAAGCAGGATGTCGAGCTTGACGCCTTTGGGCTTGATGGCGTCGAACATGGCGGTGGCCATGTCCATGGCCTTGGATTCGCCAATGGGCGGGACAGAGAACTTGGAGTCCATGCGAACCAGCGTGACGTGCGGGTTCTCGCCGGCGGCAATGGCATAGGCGGCCACGCGCATGAGGTCGATCTTGCGGGTATAGTCCTCAATGAGGGTTTCCTTCTTGACCCCGGCCAGCCGGCGGACCATGTTGCGTGACAGCGGCGTGTATACTGTTTCCAGCAGGTGAAGGATGAAAGGTTCGTCCGTGTGGGCGATCTCTTCATCGATGATGGAGCGGCCTTTTTTGGCGTCCAGAATTTTTTTGACGGACAGCCAATAGGCGGCCAGCCCCTCAAAGGGCATTTCGAGAATGTCGAGTTCCTGCGGTTTTTCCATATCCATTTGGTCCGAGCCTTGACGTTGAATCCAAAAAGGCACACCTTGTGTCGGACGCAGCATACCTTAATTTCAAACGAAAACAAAGACGGCACATGCCGGAGAACCGGATGCTCAGTTACCCTTATTTTGATCCCAATATGATTTCTATCGGCCCCCTGCATCTGCGGTGGTACGGCATGATGTATGTCTTCGGCGTTGTCAGCGGCTGGCTCATGGGCCGGTACCGCGCCAATAAACCGTGGAACAAGATGACGCCGACCAAGATGGACGACTTCATCACCTGGGCCGTTGTGGGCGTGGTGGCGGGCGGACGCCTTGGCTACTGCATGTTCTACAACGCCTCATACTATTTGCAAAAACCGCTGAAGATATTTGCAGTATGGGAAGGCGGCATGTCGTTTCATGGCGGCCTGCTCGGTGTCCTCTTCGCATGCTGGCTGTTCGGACGGTTCAATAACATGACCTTTACGGAAGTCGGCGACTTTGTCTCACCGCTGGTGCCTCCGGGGCTTTTCTTCGGGCGCATCGGCAACTTCATCAATGCCGAACTCTGGGGCCGTGAAACCGATGGCTGGTGGGGCATGGTTTTCCCCGGCGCAGGCCCGATGCTGCGTCACCCCTCCCAATTGTACGAGGCCGCACTGGAAGGCGTCCTGTTGTTCATCATCGTGTGGTGGTACTCCATGAAGCCCCGTCCGCGTGGTTGCGTGGGAGCGGTGTTTCTTCTCGGCTACGGCATCTTCCGCTTTACGGTGGAGTTTGCTCGCGAGCCCGATGCGCACCTCGGATTTGTGGCCCTCAACTGGATGTCCATGGGGCAGATCTTGTGCCTGCCGATGATCGTATTCGGCGTGACCTACCTGTGGTGGGCGTATCGCAATGAAAAGACCAATCCTACGATTCCGGCTGAGTTTCGCTAGGATCGAATTGAAGCTGAGAATGAAAAGGGCCACCCGGTGTAGGGTGGCCCTTTTTTATTTGATGGAAATTTCGAACAGCTTGTTCCAATGCTTGCCGGTCACGTAGAGCTTTTGCGTCACTCGGTCATACGCGATGCCGTTGGCGACGCCGGAGCTCTTGTTCAGGCGTTTTCGCAGCGGTTTCAGGTCGATGTACTTCATGACCTGTCCGGTATCAGGATCGATGACGGCGATGGTGTCCTCTTTCCAGAGGTTGGCGTAGACCAGCCCTTCCACATACTCCAGTTCATTGAGCCTGTTGATCAGACGCTCCTTGTCTTTGATGTCAATGGAGTCGGTCAGGGTGAAGTTGTCGAGGGAGTGGAAGTAGAGACGAGCCTCTCCGGAAGAGCGAATGAAGTGGCTGCCATCGTTGGTCAGGCCCCAGCCTTCGGAGGCATCCCTGCCGTGTCGATAGGCAAAAGAGCCAAGCTGGTCCAGTGAGTCGAGGGCATAGGTGAAGCCGATGCCGGACTGCCATGTGAGCATGAACAGTCTGTCTGCATGCATGTCGAGCCCTTCCGCGAAGTAGCGGGCAGGCACTGCCTGCTTCTTGAGGATGTTGCCCGAGGCCGGGTCAACAATGGCGATATAGGAAATCTCCCAGCCGCCAGACGTCTCGTAGAAAAGGCCGTCACGATAGATGAGGCC
The DNA here is from genome assembly GCF_012516435.1 of Pseudodesulfovibrio sp. zrk46. NCBI lineage: Bacteria > Pseudomonadati > Thermodesulfobacteriota > Desulfovibrionia > Desulfovibrionales > Desulfovibrionaceae > Pseudodesulfovibrio > Pseudodesulfovibrio sp. zrk46. The sequence goes on along the minus strand of NZ_CP051216.1, from coordinate 447,748 downwards.
CTGCGTGGAGGTGTCGCTGTCGTGCGGGTACTCCGCCACAATGCGTGCCAGCTCCACAGGGGCTTTGGCCTGAGCGGGGATTGCCAGTAGCAGGCTGGCGATCATCAGAAATATGAAAAATGTATGGCGTATCATATTCTTAAAACGCATCTGTGGCGGGAACAGGCATCATGCCCGCGCCCGCCACAGTGAGAAGGTTGCAGAAAACCGTTTGGTGGTCATGGAAGGTGACCAGGCTCTCAACCCATGCACTATTCCTTGATGGCCTTGAGGCCGCCGAGGGAAAATTTGAGGACGTGGTCCACGAACAGTTCCAGATGGTCCTGAACGCGTGGGCGCGGCGGCGACAGGCGATCGAGGATGGGCTGGGTGGTGACGTGGTCCATGGCGAGTGCCCAGATGCTGGAGCTGGCAAAGGCGAGCACATGGTCAGGCGTGCCCGGACCCATGATGTCGCTGACAATGGCTCGGAGCTCATCGGCGCGAGTCTGCACCTGGCGGCGTACGATGAAGTCGAGGTTGTGGCTCGGCTTGGCGATTTCGCGCAGGAAGATGGCCCAACGTTGGGTGATCAGGTCGTCACCGCGTTCGTATATCTCGCTGATCAGCGCCAGAAGGTATGCGCGCAACTGCTCTTCGGGGGACAGGTTCGCGTCCGGTACGAATCGGTCGTTCTCTTCCTGAGGGAAGACCTCTTCGAGGACAGCCACATACAGGGCGTCCTTGCCGCCGTAGTGGTAGTTGACGGCTGCCACGTTGGCGTTGGCCTTTCCGCAGATGTCACGAACCGTGGCTGCATCAAAACCCTTGTCCGCGAAGACTTCCATGGCCGCGGCCAGAAGCGCATCTTTTGTGTTGACGTCAGGCGCATCGTTCATAATGATGAACTCCGTTTTAACTTTTTTGTGCTTAAAACATTTGTTTTAAACTATATCCGCCTTTATGTGAAAGTCAAGCCTTGTATTTCACCGGTATGGTACAATCCTGTCAGAGGACTTAACCGGGCGGAAGGAGATATTTTCTGTGGAGATCATACTCGCTGAAACCGCTGGTTTTTGTATGGGCGTGGACCTGGCACTTCGTCGCCTGGACAAGCTCGTCGCCGCAGCCGAGGGCCGTCCCATCTACATTCTCGGTCCCATCATCCACAATCCTCAGGTCTTGAAATGGTATGGCGATCAAGGCGTAATCATCGCCAAAGAACCCGAAGATGTCCCTTCCGGCGCTTGCGTCGTCATCCGCGCCCACGGCATCACTCGTGAGGTGGAAGAAGCCCTGCGTTCGCGTGATGTTGTCATCAAGGATGCCACCTGTCCTCGCGTGAAAAAAGCACAACTGCTGATTCGTCGGCACACAGCCGAGGGCCGCGAACTCCTGCTTTACGGCGAGGCCGATCACCCCGAAGTACGTGGCCTGGTAAGCTACGCCGAGCACGGCCACTTCCTGTTCGACTCCGAAGAAGAGTTGGACAGCTATCCGCTGGTAAAGGGCAAGTCCTACGTGCTGGCAGCCCAGACCACACAGGACCGGGTGATCTTCGACGCCATTGCCGAAAAGCTGGAAAAGAACAAAAATATCGACGTTAAAGTGCTTCAGACCATCTGCGACGCCACCAAGCTTCGCCAGAAAGAGGCCAACAAACTGGCCACCGAAGTGGACTTCATGGTGGTCGTGGGCGGCTACAACAGTGGTAACACCCGTCGTCTCGCCCAAGTGGTGACCGATCAGGGAACCCCGTGCAAACACGTGGAGACGGTCGGCGAACTCGATCTCGACAGTCTGCGTGGCTTCTCCCGCATCGGCGTCACCGCCGGAGCCTCCACCCCGCACCACCTGATCCAAGAAGTGCTCGACACCCTGAACGATCTCTAGCAGACCGTTCTCATCGCTATTTGACACCATCTTTGTTGCCACTCCAACCTCTTCACGCCGTTGATTTCGTTGGTCCCACCAACGAAATCAACCAGTTTGCGGGAATGGGGGGAAGTGCAAGGAGCAAGAAAAACTCAGGGCCGCCGCGTATTCCAATACGCAAGGGTCTGAGTCTTTCGCAGCGACGCAGCAATTCCCCTCATTCCCGCAAACTGGCAGGGGCCAGGCGGTTTTTGGGGGATGACCGGCCCCAAAAAGCTGACCCTGGCCCCGTGCTGGAAGCCCGTTCGTCCGCCGGAACCTGCGCGGGGTGCACGGCGTTTAAGTGGAGGGCAGCCGTGCCGCAGGGGGGTGCATCCTTTCCTGGTATGCGTCCGGACGGGCAACGTCCTGGGAGGAATGTGCTTTTTCAGACGCCACAGGGGCGTCGATTACACAGTAACATGACCGGAAATAGTTGGTATTATAAATTTCGTGGGCACTATACGATCCGGACAGTGCCGGACCGCAGGCAAAAAAGGGATGCTTGCCTTGGTGGACTGGCATGCTTAGTTGTACATAAGCTCATCAATATAAGTGAGGAATCATCATGGATATCAACAAGGCTCTCGCTGATCTGAAAAAAGAACCTGGGTTCACGGAAAATGTGGGCATGATTCTGGTGCATAACGGCATCGTACGTGGCTGGTCCCGTGCGGATCGTGCTGAAGTGACCGGAATCGAGATCACTCCGGATTACGAAAAAATGGAAGAAATCCGGCAGGAAATCGAAGCTCGTGAAGGCATCTTCCGGGCAGTGGCCCATGCCAACGCAGGCAAAATGGTGCCGGGCGACGACGTGCTCTTTCTGATCGTGGCCGGTGATATTCGTGAAAACGTCAAGGCCGCGCTGGCCGACTTCCTGGACCGCGTCAAGGCCGAGGCTGTGACCAAGAAGGAAATATTCGCCTAGGGGCGTCATGCATAAACTTCTCGAAGACAAGCACGGCCGCAAGGCTAGCTACATGCGCGTGAGCGTGACCGACCGTTGCAATCTGCAGTGCACCTACTGTGCGGGCGAGGGTAAGGAGTTCATCCCTCACCCTGATATCCTGCGCTATGAGGAAATCCTCGAGTTCATGGGGATGGCTGTAGACATGGGCGTGGAGAAGGTCCGCTTTACCGGCGGGGAACCCTTCGTGCGCAAAGGCTTTGCCGATTTCATGATCGCGGCGGCAGAACAGTTCCCGGATGTGGACCTGTGTGTCACGACCAATGCGACGCTCATCAAGGATTATGTGGCCCCGCTGGCTGCCGCTGGTATCCGTCGGGTGAATATCTCGCTGGATACCATGAATCCGGAACGCTTCGAGGAAGTGACCAAACGCGACCTGTTCCATGAGGTCCGCGCCAATATCGACCGGTGTCTGGAAGCGGGTATGAAGGTCAAGGTCAACGCCGTTGCCATGCGTGGCGTCAATGACAATGAACTGCCTGCGTTCGTGGACTTTGCACGCAATAATCCCGTGGATATGCGATTCATCGAATTCATGCCCGTGGGGCTGGAGACGGGTTGGGCCGACAAGGCCGTGTGGAAGGCGGACGATATCCTGGCCGAGGCCGGGAAACTGGCTTCCCTCAAGGCTGTTGAGAACGGTGACAAGCAACATGGCCCGGCTCGCATGTTCGAGATCGAAGGCGGTCAGGGGCGTATTGGCCTCATCTCTCCGTATACCAATCATTTCTGTGCAACCTGCAATCGCCTGCGTCTGACATCTGACGGCAATCTCCGCACCTGCCTGTTCTCGGACAAGGTGTATCGCTTGCGCCCGGTCCTGCGTCACCCGCAACTGGGCCTCAAGCAGGTGGAAAAAATCATCCGTAGCGCCAGCAGGCACAAGCCCATCGGCCATGATCTGCTCGAACGGATGCCAGCTGGTCAGGGCGTATGCCGAACCCGCATGGCCTCCATCGGCGGTTGATCCTCGATTTCATACCTATAAGCTCGTTATTTTTGTTATAATACACTTTTCAAACGGGCGAGGAATCCATAGGGTTAGAGGACGCAACTGTTGCTGAAAAAAGGCGACAGGATAAGTCGATAGGGAAACTCATGGCCGATTGGTTCCAAAAGATAAGTATCAAATACCGCTTGATGGCGGCTTTCACCGTGCTGTTCATACTGACCACGGGGCTTGCTGCTGTCGTGATTTATTCCACTGTCCGTGACAGCCTGGAAGATAATATCCTGCTGCAACTGGAAACCTCCACCGAGGGGATTCGGGACACTGTTCAAGTGGCTGCGCGCGTTTCCATTCGCAATCGCCTTCGGGCCATTGCCGAAAAGAACGTGGAAATCCTTCAGGGATTCAACGAGGCGGTGCAGACTGGTGAAATGAGTGAAGTGGAAGCGCGTGCGGAAGCCCGACGCATTCTTCTCAGTCAGACCATCGGTGAAACCGGCTACATTTATGCCATGTCGGGTAAGGGCATTGTGGAGATGCATCCGGCCTTGGGCATGGAGGGGCGAGATCTTTCCGAACACTGGTTGGGCAAGGTTCAAACTGGCCAGAGACAGGGGTACATAGAATACGAATGGGCTAACCCCGGCGAAAGGGAAGAGCGGCCCAAGGCGCTGTACATGATGTACTTCGAGCCATGGGATTGGATTGTTTCCGTTTCCTCCTATCGCAGTGAATTCCCCGCGCTGGTGGATATCAATGATTTCCGGTCGGTTGTGGACTCCCACATTATCGGAAAGAGTGGCTACGTGTTCATTGTCGACGCACAGGGTGACATGATCATCCATCCGTGGTTGCAGGGGAATGTGACCAACACCAAGGGAGCCAAAGGCAGCAACCTCTTCCAGTCTGTGCTGGAGCAGGGCGACGGCCAGATCACCTACTGGTGGGTCGATCCCGGTTACATGACACCGCGTGAGAAACTGATGGTGTTCCGTTCCGTCCCAGAGATGGATTGGTTCGTCTGTTCCGCCAGCTATCTGGACGAAGTGTACTCGCCACTGGAGCGTTTGAGAAACCTGCTTCTCCTGACTGGAGCTGTGGTTGTTCTGATCATTCTGCCGTTGGGGTATTACCTTGGCTCGGATATCGCCAGACCGCTCAAGGCGTTGGCTGGGAGTATGTCGCAGGCTGAACGCGGCGACCTGTCCGTGCGAGCAGATGTGAAGTGTCAGGGCGAGGTGGGCGAACTCGCCATGCGATTCAACCAGTACATGTCGCAACTGGAAGGATTTAATAACGATCTCAAGGCGGAGATCGATGAGCGCGTCAAGGCCGAGCAACAACTCAAACTGTTCGCCATGGTCTTCCATAATGCCCTTGAAGGAATTTCCATCACCGATACCAATGGCAACATGGTCGAGGTGAACCCCTCATTTACTTCCATCACGGGCTATACTCCGGAAGAAGTGCTGGGCAAGAACCCGCGTGTCCTCAAGTCCGAACACCACGATGATGATTTTTACCGTGACATGTGGCTCAACTTGCAGAAAGAAGGCCGCTGGCACGGTGAAATCTGGAATCGACGTAAGAATGGCGAGACTTACCCAGAGATTCTAAGCATTAGTTCCGTGCGTGATGAAGACGGGGAAATTTGCAACTACGTCGCAGTCTTCCACGATATCTCCGACATGAAGCTCAAGGACAAGCAGCTTGAGCATCAGGCATATCATGATGCCCTGACCGGCCTGCCCAACCGCACGCTGGCTCAGGACCGTCTGTCCGTGGCCATTGCCCACGCCCAGCGTGAGGACTTCAAAGTTGCGGTGCTGTTCCTCGATATCGACAATTTCAAGAAGATTAATGATTCCATGGGCCACGCCGTGGGTGACATCCTTATCCAGCAGGTGGGTGAGCGCCTCAAGAATGACTTCCGTGATGCGGATACCGTAGCCCGTCTGGGCGGTGATGAGTTCCTCATCGTGGTGGAACATGTGGAAGATGAGCGTGAGGTCATCGAGTTGGCAGATCGCCTCATGGCTGTTTTTGCCGAGCCGTTTGTCCTCGTGAATGAGGAAGTGGAAGTTACCCCGTCCATAGGCGTGACGCTGTATCCTGATGATGGTGAAGACGCTGATATCCTGATCAAGAATGCTGACATGGCCATGTACCAGTCCAAGGCCAAGGGCAAGAACGTCTATTTCCTGTTTACCCAGGAGATGAACGACCGAATCTCACGTCGCCTCAAGCTGGAGAGCGACATGCGTCAGGCTATCAAGGATCGTCAGTTCACCGTTTACTTCCAGCCCAAGATTCATCTCAAGACCGGTACGGTTATGGGCATGGAGGCGCTGGTGCGCTGGGCCAAGCCCGACGGCACCATTGTCAGCCCCGCGGATTTCATTCCCCTTGCGGAAGAGACTGGCCTCATCGTGCCCCTTGGCGAGTTCGTGCTGGAGACCTCTTGTCAGGCCATGCAGCTTTTGGATGGTGTTGGCTGCTCGGATATCACCGTGTCGGTCAACCTGTCGCCGCTGCAGTTCGAGCAGGAAGATCTGGTGGACACCGTCATTGCCAATCTCGAACGCAACGGCCTGCCCAGCAAGAAGTTGGAGTTGGAGATCACGGAATCCACTCTTATGACCGATATCGAGACTTCGGTGGAAAAGCTCAACCTGCTGTCAGCGCGCGGTATTTCCATTGCCATCGATGATTTTGGTACCGGGCATTCCTCGCTGTACTACATTAAGAATTTCCCCATCAATGTGCTCAAGATCGACCAGTCCTTCGTGCGTGACATGACGGACGACATGTCTGATGCGCAGATCGTTGAGACCATCGTGCTCATGGCGCACAACCTTGGCGTCAAGGTGGTGGCCGAAGGAGTGGAGACCCGTGCCCAGTTGGAACTGCTGGAAGCCTACGGGTGTGAGATGGTGCAGGGGTATTACTACAGCAAGCCGCTGCCGCTGGAAGACGTGATCGTCTACCTGCAGAGCAAGATGGCCATCTGCCACGAGTACGTAGATTAAAGGCCTCTAGTCGTCGTCGGGCAGTTGCTGCTTGATCGCCAGAAATTCATCCAGATTATTCACAAAAATATCGACCAGATTCGGATCGAACTGCGTTCCCTTGTAGTCTTCCAGATAGTTGAGAATGTCGCTGAGTAGCCATGCGTCCTTATAGACGCGGGTGGTGGCCAGTGCGTCAAATACGTCGGCGATCATGGTGATGCGACCTGCCAGGTGGATCTCTTCTCCCTTGAGGCCATGGGGGTAGCCTGTGCCATCCCAGCGCTCATGGTGCTGCAGGGCGACAGTGGCGGCCATCTGCATAATGGGTCTGTTGGAACCCCGCAGGATTTCATAGCCGATGAGGGTGTGCCGCTTGATGATGTCGAATTCGTCTGCATCCAGTTTTCCGGGCTTGAGCAGTACGGAATCGGGAATGCCGATCTTGCCCACGTCATGCATGGGCGATGCGAGCTTGAGGCACTCTGCATCTTCTTCGGACATGCCGGCCTTGAGCCCTAGCAAATAGGAATACTCAGCCACACGGCGGACGTGGTTGGCGGTCTCTGACGAGCGGGTTTCCACCACCTCGCCCAGTGTGAAGAGAAGTTCGCGCTGGGTTTCCGTGATCACGGAGTTGAGGTCGATGTTGTCAAAGGCCACAGCAATGTTGGCCGAGAAAATTTCAATGAGGGTACGGTCGTTGTCGCCGAGCTTTCTGGGAGTGGTCATGTAGATGACGTTCTCGGAACCGCTTCCCGTTCTGAAGTAGCCCACGAATGACTCGCCGCTGAAAAAGCTCTTCTTTTGCTTCAGGGCCGCGGCGATATCCTTGCGAGCCTTTACATCGGCAAGGGATTCCACGGAGGCGCCCTGCATGTTCTTGTACTTGCCTGTGGAGGCAATGACCGTGAGTTCACCTTCCTGTTCGGCAGCCGCCAGACCGGACATGCGTGCGTACACGCTGGACTGGTCAATGGTCAGTGTGGACGCAAGCTGTGTCAGGACGCCCGAGGCGAAATCGCACAGGGATTGCGTCTTGAACATGGTGGGGGAGGCTGCCACGATCTGGGCCAGCCCCATGCGGTTCTGCTCGATGGTGCGGATATCGCGGTAGGAGCGGATGGCCGTGGTTACGGTGGTGGTCAGCTTGAGGGAGGTCAGCTCCGACTTTTCCTTGTAGTCGTTGATGTCGTAGCGAACGATGACATCCTTTTCCGGGGCTTCGCCCGGCTGACCGGTGCGCAGGATGATGCGGATCATCTTGTTGCCCTGGTCGTGGCGAATCCAGTCTGCCAGATCAAGGCCTGCCTGCGGGGTCTCCATGACAACGTCCAGCAGGATGACTGCGGTGTCTGGGTGTTGCTTCAGGAGTTCGCGGCCTTCATCGGCTGAGTAGGCGCTGAGTATCTCAAGGCCGAAGCCCTCGAACTCGTAGTCCGTGAGCACCATGGAAGTGACCTTGTGGACGAATTCGTCATCGTCCACCACCAGCAGCTTCCACTTGGCTTCCAGTTGAAGTGGGCTCTCGTCAGTCTCATCGGCGAAAATCAGTTCATCATCCATAGCTTATTCCAGTGTTGGACGGTCAAACCGTTTTTTCGGACAGGGGCATAGTGATCGTAAATTCAGTTCCCTTGCCCGGCTCGGACGTCATGCGGACTGTGCCGCCCAGAGTCTGCGTTACCGTGTTGAACACGATGTGCAAACCAAGGCCTGTTCCGCCTTTTTCTCTTTTAGTAGTGTAGAAGGGCTCAAAGGCCTTGTCCATGGTATTATTATCCATGCCTTTGCCATCATCCTTGAAGGTGAAAACCAGTTTGTCATTCTCCACCGTTCCGTCCATGACAATATGGCCATAATCGTCTTCATCGTATGCGTGGATCAGTGCGTTGACCAGCAGGTTGGTGATGATCTGCATGAAGGCACCGGGATAGCTGTCTATCTCGATATCCGGGCAGTGGTTTTCGATAACGTGGCCTGTTCGCTTGTATTTTGGCCGCAAGCTGAGCAGAGCCTCGTCCACGTATTCGCGGAGGTTGAAGGGGCGTCGCAGTTCCGAAGACTGGTCGGCTGCGACCTGCTTGAAACTGCGGATGAGTTCGGCAGCCCTGTTCAAGTTGGTCATAAGTGTCTTGGACGACTCGGTCCCGGTCTCTATGAACTTCTCCAGGTCCGACTTCTTGAGTTCTCCCTGATCGAAGCGCTTTGCCATGTCCTTGAGGTTGTCACTCAGGAAGGAACCGGCTGTGACGCCCACTCCCAGCGGGGTGTTGATCTCATGGGCCACGCCCGCAACCAGACCACCCAGTGCCGCGAGCTTCTCGGACAGAATCAGCTCCTCCTGTGTCTGCTTCAACTGGTCAAGAGATTCCATCAACTCTTCCTTGGCCGCAGCAAGGCTTGCGGTGCGCTCTTCCACCCGTTGTTCGAGCTCCTCATTGAGCTTTTGCAATTCGTCCTGAGACTTTTGCAGCGCCTCATTGTCTTCCTTTCTGCGGGTGATATCTACGGCCAATGTGAGCACGGCGGGCTCATCAGAGTCGGCAGGCGTATACGGGAGTCGAGTCGTTTGCAGCCAGTGGATCGAACCGTCAACGAAGTGATACGGCTCCTCCATTTTTACCTGCGGAAAACCGTTGTCAAAAACGACCATGTCATCCTCGCGGATGCGCTCCATCTCTTTTGCGTTGGGGTGGACGTCCGAATGCAGGGAGCCTGTCAGTTCATCCACGGTACTACCGAGGCTGTCCGCCATGGTGCGGTTGATGAGGAGGAAGCGTCCCTCGCGATTTTTAACGTGAATCATGTTGGGCATCAGATCAATGACCTGACGCAGACTTTCCTGGTTCCGCTTGAGCTCCCCGGTTCGTCGTTCAATGCCTCGCTTGAGCACCCGGTTGAAGTAGAGCAGGGCCAAAGTGATGATGGCGGCCACGACAAAGGCCATCAAAAGGTACGGAATCAAGTCGCCGTTGGGCGTAATGAGATCGTCATGGGCCGCGGCGGGAAGGGCGCAAGAGAACAGAGCTATGATGGTGGTCACTGCCCCTGTCATGATCCTGTTTCCCTTCATTTGCGGCATTGGTTTCTCCTATTTGATACCCAGGTCGGCCCGGTGCATGGGAACGCCTGTCTTGCCTTTCTTGTCCTTTCTGCGGTCCAGCAGGTAGACGCGCTCAGTCAGGGCTGGAGCCTTTGTAATCATGTGGTTCTTCACTGCGGCTGCACGCAGACGCGCCAGCTCGTTCAGGTCATCATCCGTGACCACGATGCGGTCGAGGATGAACTTCTCCATGACCTCAACCGGCTGGCGGTCGGTCATGAACAGGGTCGTAGGCTTGATGCCTTCCGGGTCAGGCTCTTCCTTGTATGCCTCGAACAGGAATTCTTCATATTCTTCGGGCGGCACGGTGACGGCGTCGACCGTGGTGGCCGCCCGTTCCTTGCGCGTCAGGGAGTTGTATTTCTGCTGCTTGAGCTTGTTCTCGAAGATGACGCTGACCAGCCCGCGCTTGTCGGCATCCGGGTCGATGACGCCATCCACTTCCAGCTTGAGCTTTTGACGCTCGAGCATGGCCTTGATGGTGGTGTCGATCTTCTTCAAGCCTGCCTGGTCCAGTTGGTGGCGGCCCGGTTGGAAGACCACGAAGTCCATGTCCTGCCCGCCTCCGCCAAAGATGGAGCCGATCAGGGAGAAGGGAGATGCCAGAGCCTTGACGAACAGGGACGCGATGGCCTTGAACACGATGCCGCCGATGCGGAAATCCGGATCGTTGAGCTTGCCGCGAATGGGCAGGTTCAGCTCTATGTCGCCGTTGCTGTCCTGCAGCAGGGCAAGGCCGAACTTGACGGGCACGTTGGGTGCGCCCGGTCGTTTGTCCTTGGGGCCGAGGACCAATTGTTCGATGAAGAATTTGTTGTCCGCCGTGAGAATCCAGTTTTCTGTCTTGAAGTTGACGTCTGCGTAGAGTCTTCCCTTTTCAATGGGGTAGGCCAGATTCTTGATGGTGTAAGGACTCAGCGGGACCAGCTCCATGCCGTTCACGGCGATGGTGAGGTCAGAGTACATGGGCGTGATAACGGGATTGACCACACCCGTGACTGACATGGGAGTGGGGCCGATCTTGGCGCTGAAATTCAGCTTGGGCCGCGCCTCCTTGGTCTGGGCGATGTCTACCAGCCCCAGCTTCATGTCGCTGATGGTGGTGAAATAGGTCGGTTCCACCGAGGCGTCGCGGTAGATGACGTGTCCCTTGTCCATGGTCACGGTGCCGATGTCGATGGTGTCGAAGAACGACGGCTCAGGAGCAGCTTCTTCAGTGGATTCAGTTGCCTTGGCTTCTTCTTTCTTAGTAGATTTTTTAGCTTTTCCCTTTTGGGATTCGTCTTTCTTGTCCTTGTCGGAGACAGGAGGTGGTTCCGGAATGCCAAAGGCCCGGCGCAGATTGAGGTTGCCCTTTTCATCGAAGTCCACGACCACGCGCGGTCCTTCCAAGTGAATATCTGCCACACCCAGTCGATACGGCTCGTTGGAGAACCGGAGATTGGCCAAAGTAAGGGCATCAATACCGGCAAACTCGCCTTTGCCCCGGTTGTCCTTGAGTTGGACCTTGTTGAGAGAGGCATTGCCCTGAATGGCGAATTTTGGGGTGTCGCCGCCTGTGAATTTGTACTTGAGATCCGTGCTCGCCGTACCGCTGGCAAAGAGGAGTTGCGTGAACTCGCCAAGATGACCGTCCAGTGGCCGCAGGCCCATGCCGCGCATTTGGAGTCGGCCGTCGGTGGAGAGCGGGTCGGCCGTCAGCTTGCCAGCTACGGACAGCGTCCCCTTGCCGCCCCAGTGGGTGGATACGTCATATGTCATGGTCGCGCCTTGTCGGGTGCTCACGTTGTCCACATCCACCTTGAGAGTGTTGATGGACAATGTGGCCGGATTATTGAGGGAGAAATCCTTGTAGGAGGCCGCACCGCCTGTCATGCGTACCCGGTTGACCGTGGCGGTCCACTTGGGAACTTCGGCTTCGGCGACCTTTTCCTCGGCGACGACGTCCTTGTCCTTCTGGAACAGTTTCACCAGATCAATGTCGCCGCGCTTCTCTTTCACCAGCTTGAGCATGGGATCGTTGATGCGGATTTCATCCACCAGAACGTCCTTGGCCTTGAGGTCGAACTTGGCGCCGGAAAGGGCCAGTTCGGTCAGCCCGAAGCTGGGTTCCTTGGCGTCTGGCTTGGACAGCGCAAGGTTGTTGACGGTCGCAGTGGAATTGTTCACGGCCAGATCAAAGTCTCCGTTGACAGCTTGGAAATGGAGTTCTGCATCACAGCCCACTATGCCGGAATTCACCGTCATGGGGAGGCCCTGTGCGAGGTAGGTGTGGAAAGTGGGAAGCGCAAGATCTTTCAGTTTCAGCCGGGCTTGCCCCTTCAAGGGGATAAGGGTGACGGTGCCGTTCAGAGACAGGTTTTCCTTTTCACCTATGGACGCCGCGATTCGGCTGGGCGTGTCGCCATCGGTGGTGATGGCATTGCCAGTGAAATTGAAGTTTTTGAACGTCCGCTGGAAGCCGCCGGGAACAGCCCGGTCGTTCCAGTCCAGTTCGCCTTTCTCTATGGAAATCTCGTTCAGTGTGACCTTGAACGGCGCATTGTCCTTGGCTGCCTCTTCCTGTGGGGAAGGCGGAAGGCTGTCTCGTTCAGGATCGGGCGTTTCCGGGAAGTATCCGGCCCAGTTGATGCTGTTGTTCTTGTTGCGGATCAGTTTGAAGTACGGCGTATTCAGGGTCACGTCCTTGAACACCAGCTCCTTGTCGCCAAGGGAGAATTTCTCCATCTCAAAGGAGAGCTCCTTGAGAGAGAACACTGTGCCGTTGTTCGGGTCGTCGAGCGCCAGATTGGTAAGCTTGCCGCCGCCACCAAGGAAGAGCTGGACGCGCTGGGCGTCGGGCCGTTCGAAAAAGAGGGAGATGTCCGAAGTGAACCTTCCCTGTTTTAATTGCAGTGGAGAATTGATGGGTACGTAGCGCCAGTATTGATCGAGGTTCACGTCGACTGCGCCCAGTTGGAACTCGGTACGCAGGGAGTGGTCAAAGGGCAGAGTGCGGCCAGTCAGTTCCACGGGGTCGCCGTTGACCACGGCCGTAAATTTGGGCTGGGTGAATTCCTTGCGCAGGTCAAGAAAACTGGAGGTGAAGGGCACCAGCAGGTTGAGGTTAGAGATGACGTGCTTCTTGGCGTGGGGGCGATCATCAAAGACGATGGTGGCGTTGGTCATCTCGAAACCATAGAGGGAGAATGGGAAGACAATGTCCTCCTCGGCCGGAATGTCTTTTTCCTTTTTCTTGTTCGGGTCAGGTTTGCCGAACAGATCGGAGATGGAATATCTGCCGTCGCCGTAGAACGTGACGTCCACAGCCAGGTCGCGCAGATGGAGGTAGGAGATGACCGGCGCGAATTTCCAGATGGTGGCGATACCGGGGCGGGCCGTGAAGGAACCGAGCGATGCGAGATTCCCGTCGCCATCGAGTTTTTCGATTTTGACCCCGGCTACCTCGATATGCAGGGTCAGGGGATTGAAGTAGACCTCCTCCACCGAGGTCTCGCGGTTGAGCGCCTTGTGTGCCTGATCGATGATCACGGATTTGAGTACAGGCGGGAGGACGAAGAAGCCGATGAGGACGTATGCAATGAATGAGGTGAGTACCCAGAAGCCGATACGTCGGAGCTTTGGTGTGCCGAAGGGAATTTTATCAAGGAATGTCAGCATGCTTATCTCAGTCGGTCGAGTGTTTCAAAGTGGATGGACCATATCTGATTTTTATCCTATCCGCCACATCGCTACTATTATTAACTGTACTCCGATGAGGTCGGAAATCGAGTGATACAAACGGTCAGAGAGTGATTGTTAACGAAGTGTGACCCTTTTATAAATTTTGATATAGAGCTCTGTTTACTGGAATGAGTAGTGGCACTTATGCTATGTCCTCGTAGAGGGGGTTCACGATGAAGATATTCGAGGACAGACTAGGGAGCGTGGAAAGCCTGCGGGAAACCGTGGCTCAGGCGCTGGAGTGGGAAGGCACTCAGAGTTTGTTCATGCTGGTCTGTGATGGAAACGGATACACACCCGAACTGATTGATCCGCTGTTGAACGAACTGGATGTTCCGGTCTTTGGCGGTGTCTTTCCTATGGTCACTCGCGGGACCGAGCAGTTGAGCAAGGGCAACCTGGTGGTTGCGCTGAGCGAGCGGGCTGTGGTGTATCGTGTGCCCGGGACGGATGATCCGGAAGCTGACTTTGAAGAAATGCTGGACGAGTTGGTCGGGGATGAAGACGAGTTCGGCACCCTTATGGTCTTCACCGATGGTTTGTCATGTGGCAATACGCGTTTCGTCGACGCTCTCTACAATATTTTTGGCCTTGAAGTGAACTACGTGGGAGGTGGTGCCGGCGCCCTCTCTTTGAAGCGTGTTCCCTGTGTCATCTCCAATGAAGGTCTACAGTTGGACACGGCCGTATGCGCAGGTTTTCGCATGCGCAGCGGCGTGGGTGTCTGTCATGGTTGGACCACCATAGATGGCCCCTTTCAGGTCACCGAATCCGAAGGGAACACGATCAAGTCGCTGGACTGGCGTCCTGCCTTTGAAGTGTACCGTGAAGTGGTGGAAGCCCACTCCAACACCCAGTTCATTTCCGTTCCCTTTTTCGACATTGCCAAGGCATACCCTTTCGGCATCGCCAAGATGGGTGCCGAGCGCATTGTCCGTGACCCCGTCACTCTTGATGGTGATCGCAACATCATCTGCGTTGTGGATGTCCCACAGGGCGTATCCGTAGATATCATGCATGGTGATGACGATAGCCTGATTCAGGCCGCCCACGGTGCATTGAAAAAGGCTCAAGCCAATTTCCCCGATGACGCCTCTCCCAATCTGGCCTTGGTCATGGACTGTCTGTCTCGCGTGCTCTTTTTGGACGAAAAGTTCGGTGACGAGTTGAAGACCATGGTGCCTGAAAATATTGAATGCGTGGGCGCTTGCTCTCTGGGCGAGATTGCCAACAGTGGTAAGGATTATCTGGAATTGTACAACAAGACCGCCGTGGCCGCCCTGTTGGAGGACGCGTGAGCTCATTCACTCGTGAGCGCATATTCTATGAGATAGCCATGTCCATCGGCAACAGCCTGGACCTGGAAGTTATGCTCAAGCAAGGTCTCTCCACTTATCTGCGCAAGATAAATGGGTTGGCTGGAGCTGTTCTCCAGAGTCGGAAGGATGAGTCCGGGCGTACCTCTTTCGATGTGGTTTATGCCATCCCCCGGCGTATGCGTCGCAATAGCGCGGTGCAGCATGGGCTTGATCGAATTCCGTCGGGACTCGACGAAGCAGAGCTGAAGGCCTTTTTGGCGGAGCTGCCCAAGCAGGACGGTGCCGGAGAATACAAGCGCTATCTCATGGACTTACCTGGGTTCGGCCTGCTTCTTTTAATCAAGAGTGCGCCGGGGCTCTCCCTGCCGGAGCTCAAGTCTCTGGCTCCGCTCAATGCCAAGCTCGCATCTGCTTGCTCCTACTGCGTGTCCAACACCCGGTTACAGCAGGAGATCAAGGAGCGAAAGGCTGCCGAAGAAAATTATCATTCCATCTACAAGAATGCTGTATGTGGCATTTTTCGAAATACCTTGGATGGAAGACCGCTTACGGCGAATCCGGCCATGGCCCAGCTGCTCGGCTATGATTCTTTGGAGCAGATGAGCGTTGAATTAACCAATGTCGAGAAGCACTTCTACGTTAATCTGGAAGATCGTAAGCGCTACCTTGCGCGCTTGAAGAAGTATGGCAAGGTCTCCGGGTTTGAAGTTGAATTTTATCGCAGGGACGGTTCCAGGGCATGGGCCTCTCTCTCTGCTCGCCTGGCCAAAGATGAGGAAACCGGGAACTTGTTTGTGGAGGGTATGGCCGAGGACATTACGTTGCGCCGTCAGGCCCTTGATACTTTGCGTGAGGCCAAGCGCGAGGCCGAACGACTGAGCCAGCTCAAATCAAATTTCATATCCATGGTTTCTCATGAATTACGAACCCCGCTGACTTCCATACTCGGGTTTACCCGGATTGCCGACAAGCGTATACGCGAGGTTGTCGGACACGCCAACGCCTGTCCTCCTGATGTCTTGCCTCGGTTGGAGCGGCTCATGGACAACAACGAGATCGTCATTGCCGAAGGGAAGCGACTGGCCGAGTTGATCAACAACGTGTTGGATTTGTCCAAACTCGAATCCGGCTGGTTCGAGTGGAGCATGGGGGAGGTCCCCATGACGGAGATGCTGCGGCACTCCATCAAGGCTACCGGGGTGCTGTTCTCCGACAAAGGGCTGCCCCTGCATCAGGATGTACCGGATGATCTGCCCGTGGTGACAGGTGACCGGGATCGACTCATTCAGGTCGTCATCAACCTGCTCTCCAATGCGGTCAAGTTTACGCCGGAAGGGAGCGTCAGCATCGTCGCATCCGTTGAAAACGGTAAGGTGCTGGTGAAGGTGTTTGACACCGGAATGGGCGTGCCCAAAGAGGAAGAGAACATCATTTTCGACAAGTTCCGTCAGCTCGGCAACGTGCTGACCGACAAGCCAAAGGGCACAGGCCTCGGACTTCCCATCAGTCTGGAGATCATCCAGCATCATGGTGGCGAACTCTGGTATGAGCCCAATGAAGGTGGCGGCAGCGTGTTCTGCTTTACGATTCCTGTGGAGCGGCCTAGCTCTGGCGTTTGTCTATAGGACGTGCCACGAAGATCTTGTAGAGGGACAGTAAGACGAAAAAGGTCACGAGGAGTAACATTCCTCCCTTGATCGCGTAGTCCAGATTCTCTTTGAATTCATCCCCACTGCGCTCCACCAGCGCATCAGCCCGGTCATACAGTTGATTCTGTTGAGCCGTGAGGCCGTCGATGGCCTGCTTGATGGCAGCCTGTCGTTCGGTGGACACCTTGTCGGAAAGATCGAGGATGGTCTGTTTCTGCCACAGGGTCATGCCGTTGAAGAGTGTCGTGAGGGTGGATTCCGTGTTCTTGTTCAACTGTGCGAAGAGTTGGTTTACCAGCTTGGATGTCTCGCCGCCCAGTTCTGCCGGGAGGCTCTCTGCGATCTCGGCATATCGTTCCGTAATGGAAGCCATCCGGTCGGTCTGGACGGAGATGTCTTCGGACTCGGGCTGGAACATCAACTCCAGATAGGCCAGTTTGACTTGACCGTTAATGACAAGCTGCATGCGCGACATCAGGTAGAAGGCGCGGTCAATAGCCACCTTCATGTCCTGCGCCACCACGGCTGCTTCCTGTACGCTGGCAAACAGACCGCCGGGTTTGATCAGCCTTCGCATGGAAGGTTTGAGCCCCAAATCGCCGAAGTCGTTGAATCGAACGTAGTTGACCGAAATCTGCTTCGGATGTTTTTTGCGCCATTGCTGGATAGTCTTGGCAAGCTCTTCCAGTTGTTCTCGGGTCATGACCTTGGCGGCGTCTTCCCACACCTCCTCTTCGATTTCGCGGAAGTGTTCCAGCGCAGGCTCTGCTTCGGGGCCAAGCTTGTTCACCCAATAGTCCTCCCACACCATTCGACGGAGAGAAGTAAGGACAATGAGGTCCAGCAAGGCGACGCCGGGATAGGGGCCGGACGCGATCTCCACGTTGGCTGCGATGTCGTAAACCATCATCCGGGCGGCGGTCAGACGCGCCTGTGGAGTGCCGATGCGCTCCACGATCATGGCTGCTTCGGCAGTACGTGCGTTGGTGGTGTCGGCAAGACTCATCATGGCGGCCTGCAACTGGAGCGGACCGATCTCCGCGTACTTGGGGCGGTGCGAAACAATGCTGGCGCTTTTGGCAGACCCAGGCTTCACCGACGGTATGTTCTGGAAGGCCGTGACGTTGGTTCCTTTGGTACTGCCTGCGCAACCCGCAACGATGAGGGTGGTCGAGAGGATGAATAAAATGCCAACAATCGTCCGCCAATGCATAGCCGTACCTGCCCTTGGAAAATCAAACCATTACATCACAATCCACAACATCGCATAATCACTGAAACAGAGGCAACAATCAAGTCCCTCTTGATTCGGGCAGGAGGCGGGGCGGCGCGGCGGCTAGTCGCCCATGAGCTGACGGCTGATGCTGGCGATGAGGTCGTGCTTCAGGATGGGCTTCATGATGAAGTCCGCGATGCCGATGTCTCGCAGGCGATCGAGGGATACCGCGTCCGAGAACCCGGTGCACAGGATAATGGGAATGTCGGAACGGATCTTGAGAATTTCCCGCGCCAGCTCCATGCCGGTCATGTTGGGCATGGTCTGGTCGGTGATGACCAGATCGTAATCCCGGGCGCGATGACGGAAGGCTTCCAGTGCTTCCACTGAAGAGGTACGGGTGATCACTTCAAAACCACAGGATTCGAGCATCTCGCGGCCGATGTCGGTGAGAGGCTTTTCGTCGTCCACGAACAGTATGCGGCCTTCGCGGAATACGAGTTCGCTGGTGGCTTCGGCCATGGGGCGTTCGGCCTCGGCGGTTTTGGGCAGGAAAACATGGAAGGTGGCCCCTTCGCCGGGACGGTTCTCCAACTCCATGTATCCGTCGTGGCGTTTGACGATGCCGTGGACCATGGCAAGGCCCATGCCTGTGCCTTCTCCCTGCTTCTTGGTGGTGAAGAAGGGATCAAAGATGCGATCCACCACCTGCGGGTCAATGCCGCCGCCGTTGTCGCCCACGGAGAGGCGTACGAACCGTTCGGGGCGTCCCATACCTTCGGGCGGGAGGACCGGGTCGCCCTCGTTGACGTCGGAGAGGGTCACGGTCAGAGTGCCGCCGGTGGCCTGCATGGCGTGGGATGCGTTGCCGCACAGGTTGAGCATGATTTGATGCATCTGGGTAGGATCGGCCAGCACGTTGTCCTGATCGGTCTCCATGCGGGTAATGATCTCGACATTGGTGGGCACGCTGGAGCGGAGCAGCTTGAGTGCTTCCTTGATGAGCGGGGAGAGCGTCATGGGGTGGCGCTCCTGCGGGCCCTGGCGTGAGAAGTTCAGGATCTGGTTGACCAGATCGCGGGCGCGCTTGCCTGCCCGGGAAATTTCCTTGATGCGGCGTTCCAGACCGGATTCAGCCTCGGCAGAATTCTCGATGATCTCGGCATATCCGAGGATGACGCCCAGAATATTGTTGAAGTCGTGGGCAATGCCGCCTGCCAGCGTACCGAGGGCTTCCATCTTCTGAGATTGGCGCAGTTGCTCTTCCAGCCGTTTGGGCTCGGACATGTCAAAGATGTAGCCGCGGATTTCCTTGAGCCTGCCGTCTTCGTCGTGAACGGAATCGAAGTTGGCGAGCAGATGGCGGGTTACGCCGCGAAGGGTGAGCTTGACCTCGTAATTGGTCACGCGCTCCCGGTCGTGGAGCAACTCTTCCAACGGTTCGGGGGCGCCCATGGCTGCCCAGAGCTTGAAGATGTCGGCTCCGTGTGCATCCTGAGGGGATTCAAAACCGAACAGGTTGGCAAAGGCCACGTTGCAGTCGAGGATGAGGCCATCGATGTCCGAGGCGAAGTTGCCGGTGATGTCCTTCTCGAACAGCATGCGGTACCGCTGTTCACTGGCCTGCAACTGGCGCAGTACTGCGGCGCGTTTGGATATATCAAGGCGCAGGCGGCGGTTGGCCGCGTTGAGTTCGGAGGTGCGCGCTTCAACCTTGGAGGCGAGGGTCTCGTTCAGTTCATAGAGGCGGTGCTCAAGGTTGCGCTTGGAGCACAGTGACGAGGCAATCTGCTTCAGTTCTGCCGAGCGGAAGGGCTTCTGCATATACAGCAGCTTCTCCGGCGGCATGATGCGCTTGTTGATCTCTTTCAGTGGAACACTGGCCTCGGACGAGAGCAGGACGATCTCCATGTGGGAATCGAGGGAACGGATGACCTCGGCCAGCTCGACGCCAACCATGGCAGCGGCGTCGTCGGCCATGTGTACGTCGATGAGGGCGATGGCGAACGGATCGTTATCGGCCAGAGACTGGCCCACTTCCATGAGCGCGCGGTCAGGATCGGTGAAGGTGGTCACCTCGAACACCGGGCGGTTCATGTCCGCCATGATCTCTTCCTGAGAGGGGAGCTTTGCATCGTCATTGAACAACGCCTCCAACTCCGCGGCCTCCTCGCCTTCATAGCAGAGGACGTCGCGATAGCGGGTAAGCATGTCCTCATCGTAGTCCACGGCGAGGACGCGGAAGCGTTGGGCTTCGGTCGGCAAAGATGGCTCCTTCCCGGATGTACCGGTGTAGATCAGCTTATTTATGCCAGAAACATATGGAATTCTCCGGGAAAAGGGAAGGTTTGGCTGCACGGCAAACGCCCCGGCGCGGGCAGGCGATGCCTGCCCTGCCAGGGCGTTGTGTTTCAGGAAGGGGTTGGGCGACTTCACGGGTGGTCTCCGCTAGAGGTGAGAACCGTCCGGGGAGGGCGCGATGCGCTGGTATACAGCGGCTCTGTCGAGGTCGAGGACCGTGAGCACGTCGGGACGTGCCTGCTGGGCGTCGCGGATGGAGGCGAACTTGCCAACCAGCACGCGGTACCAGATGCCCTTGTCCTTGAGGTCTACCTGATTGATCCAGGTGGTGTAGCCCTGCTTGCGAAGCTGTTCGCAGTGATTGAAGGCCCACTTATGGTCGCGCCAGGAGCTGACGTGCAGCCCGTAAGTGACGCTCTGTTCTATGTCATGCCCCGATACCGGCGGCAGGGATATCTTCTGGATATCCCCGGAAGGCGGACCTGCGGGCGCGGGAGATGCCGCAGGCCCACCGGGGTTCTGCTCCGCCTTGGGGAAAGTGCGGCGAAGCAGCGGGTTCGGGGTGGAACCGGCTTGGTTGTTGTCGACTACGTTGGAGGCCTGCTGGAAACGGGCGGCCAGACGGGCACGCTTCAGATTTTCGGCAGCCATGACGTAGAAGTTGGGTGACAGCTCGATGGCGCGTTCGAAGTAGGGAATCGCCTTGTCGGGCTTGTCGTCGGAAAGGAGTACATAACCGAGGTTGTTGTTGGCCTTGGATTCGCCACCTGCGTACTTGAAGGATTCGAGGGCTTCCTCCAGACGTCCCAGACGGGTAAGGGCCAGGCCGAGGTTGTTGTAGGTGCGGGCAGAGACGCCGCCGTTCTTGAGTGCGCGGCGGAAGGCGTCCACGGCCAGACCGTATTGCTTCTGGGCGATGTGAACCACACCGAGGTTGTTGTAAATCTCGGAGGTGTCGCCGTTCTGGTTCAGGTCGATGGCGGTGGCAAAGTTGTCGGCGGCTTCCTTGTAGTTGCCGTCCTTGTCATTGAGGATGCCGAGGTAGTTGTGGGACTTCCACAGCATGGGGTTAAGCTTGATGGACTTTTCGAGGTGGAGGCGGGCTTCCTTGTACAGGCCGGCGCGGAAGTAGACTGCACCTGCGCTGCCGTTGGCAATGGCGTGGTCGGGATCAGCTTCAAGGGCGTTGATGAATTCGGCCAGCGCCTGTTCGTCGAGGCCCTTACGCACCAGGAGGTCGCCCTTCTTGACCCGGATGTCCAGATTCTCAGGTTCGAGTTCCAGCGCCTTGTTCATGTGAACAAAGGCCATCTCATCATTGCCGCGGCGCAGGTAGCCGTCGGCCACTTGCTCATGCTGTTCGGCAGAGAGCTTGACGGGGCCTTCCTCGCCGTAGGCAAATTCTTCAAATGTCTGGTCGTGCTGCTTGGACTTGGTCGCACAACCGGTGAGCAGCAAGATACCCAGAATTGCTATGATGATATGGATGGACTTACTCATGTCGTTCCTCCTTGGCCTTGAAGCTATTGACCCATCCGGCCGAACACATCGATGAAGATCATCACCGAGGGGCCCATGATGGCGATAAACAGGGACGGTAATATGAAAACGACCAGCGGAAGAAGCAACAGAACGGGCAGCTTTGCCGCCTTTTCCTCGGCCCGCTGGGAGCGCTTGGTTCGCATGGAGTCAGAGTAGACGCGCAGGGTGCGGCCAACACTGATACCGAAGACATCCGCCTGAACCAGCAGGGAGGTCAGGCTGGAGAGATCGTCCTGACCAACACGGTCGGACAGGGCGCGCAGGGCTTCCGAACGAGCCTTACCGGCGCGGAGTTCCAGGGTCAGGAGCTTGAGTTCCGAGCTGATGATGGGGCCGGAGAGCTTGAGTTCGTCCTGCACGCGTTCGATGGCCTGATCCAGACCCATGCCGGATTCGACACAGACCACCAGCAGGTCGAGGGCGTCGGGCAGTTCGTTGGCAACGGCCAACTGGCGATTGGTGATGCGCTTACGCAGCCAGATTTCCGGACCGTACACGCCCACCGAAGCCATAGCCACGGTGCCGAGCATGGTCAGTACCATGGAGAGGTCGGTCAGAATCAGGAAACGGGCTGCGAGGAAACCTCCGGCCAGCAGCAGGGCCAGGATACCCTTGACGCCCTGGAACTTCTTCACGGCGGTATGGGTGCGCAGTCCGGCCTGAATCAATGCCTTGCGGTTCTTGTCTGCTTCCTTTTCATCCTTGGGGCCGATCTTGGAACCGAGGTTTTCGAATACGGAACCGAGCTTCTTGCGCAGGTCGTCGAAGAGCGCGCCCGTGGCAGACGGTGCCGGGGTGCCGGAGACGCGTTCCTTGAGGCGGGCGGACTGGCCTGCGCCGCCGATGTAGCCGATGATGCCGTATCCGGCCAGAAGCACGGAACCGAAGGCGAGGGCTGCTGCGATGTAGGGGAAGAGTTCAGGATTCATAGCTTGCCTCCTACACCTTGATCTTGACCATGCGGCGCATGATGGAGACGCCGATAAGCATTGAGATGGCAGCGCCCCAGGCCATGGCCCGGCCGAGTTCCGTGGTCCACAACAGGGACATGTAGTCGGGGTTGATGGTGTACATCATGGCCACGACCACGAAGGGCAGGGCTGACAGCAGCAGCGCGGAGAGGCGACCTTCTGCGGACAGGACCTTGACCTTGCCGAACAGGACGAAACGTTCACGTACCAGGCGTGCGATGTTGGAGATGATCTCTGCCAGGTTACCGCCGGTCTCGCGCTGGATGTTCACGGACACCACGAAGAACTTCAGGTCGTCCACGGCCACGCGGGATTGCAGGTTGGACAGGGCGCGGTCCACGTCCATGCCGAAGTTGATCTCTTCCAGCGTGGTGCGCATTTCGCTACCCATGGGATCGTCGAATTCGTCCGCCACCATGCGCATGCCGCCACCAAAGGTGTGGCCTGCCTTGAGGGCGCGGCTCATGAGATCCAGAGCATCGGGAAGCTGCTTCTGAAAGCGGTCCATGCGGCGGTTCTTGAGGAAGCGGAGATATTGTACCGGAATGGAGCCGAAGAAATATCCGAGGATGGCCGCCACCCAGATGCGTTCGGCCATGGAGACGCCGATGTAGATGCCGCCCATGCCGAGCAGGGCACAGAGGAGCAGGTAGACACCTGCGGAGCCCTTGGCCTTTCCCTGTGCGATGAGCTTGTTCAGGTTGGCGGCGAACTGGAGGGAAGAGAGGAAATTGTTGAACCACGGCATCTCACTCATGGAGGATTCCTTGAGTACGAGATCGATGGATTCGGATTCCACTTCGGTCAGGGCGAACTGCTTGAGGCGCTTCTTGACCTTGTCTTCGGCTTCATCACGACCGGCACGGAACAGGGCGGCAATGCCCATGGCCAGAATGAAGAAAACGAGGGTGCAACCAGCGGCGACGATCAGGGGTAACGACATGGCTTACTCCTTTCTCCGAGCCTGAGGGGCTGCTTCGAACATGGATGCCGGGAAGGAGAAGCCCATGCGGTCGAGTTGCTGGGCGAACTTCGGACGGATACCGCGAGCGGTGAAGAACCCTTCCACCTTGCCCTGCTTGTTCACGTTGGTTTGTTCGAAGGCGAAGATTTCCTGCATGGTGATCATGTCGCCTTCCATGCCGGTGATTTCCTGAATGGAGATGACCTTACGGGTACCGTCCACCAGACGGGTGGCCTGAATGATGACGTCCACGGCCGAGGAAATGTAGCGCTTCATGGAAATGGGCGAGAGGTTCAGGCCCGCCATGGAGACCATGGTTTCCAGTCGCATCAGGGCGTCGCGTGGGGTGTTGGCGTGAATGGTGGTCAGGGAACCGTCGTGACCGGTGTTCATGGCCTGGAGCATGTCCAGCGCTTCGGAAGAACGACACTCACCAACGATGATGCGGTCGGGGCGCATACGCAGACAGTTCTTGACCAGATCGCGCATGGTGATTTCGCCGCGTCCCTCGATGTTGGCCGGGCGGGTTTCCAGACGAACTACGTGGTCCTGCTTGAGCTGCAATTCTGCTGCGTCCTCGATGGTGACGATGCGTTCGTCTTCGGGGATGTTGCGGGAGAGGCAGTTGAGCAGGGTGGTCTTACCGGAACCGGTACCGCCGGAGATGAGCACGTTGAGGCGCGCCTTGACGATGCCGTCCATGAGCTTGGCCATGCCGTCGGTCAGGGAGTTGAAACCGATGAGGTCCTGAACCTCCAGCGGATCAGCGGAAAACTTACGAATGGAGAGCGAGGGGCCGTCGATTGCCAGCGGCGGGATGACTGCGTTGACACGGGAACCGTCCAGCAGACGGGCGTCACAGAGAGGCTGGGATTCATCGATGCGGCGTCCCACCAGCGAGACAATGCGGTCGATGATCTTGCGCAGGTGATCGTCATCCTTGAAACGGGCCGGGGTCAGTTCCAGCTTGCCGGAACGCTCCACGTAAACCTGATTGAATCCATTGACCAGAATATCGTTGACCGTGGGGTCCTTGACGTAGGGTTCGAGCGGTCCGAGGCCGATGACCTCATCCTGAATCTCGGAGAGCATACGCTTGCGTTCGGCAAGGTTCAGGGGCGCGTTCTGGAATTCTTCCCACAGCAGCCCTTCAGCCACCTTGGCGATCTCGGAACGCATCTCGGTCTCGCTGAGGGAGTCCAGCAGCGAGAGGTCGATCATGTCGATGAGACGGTCGTGGATACGCGTCTTGACGTCGAAATAGTGGTCAGCCAGTTCGGTCTTGCCCTTCTTGGAGCCGGACTTGGTGTTTGCGGGCACCGGGCCGGACTTGGCGGACTTGGCAGACTTGCGGTTCAGGCGTGCGGCGAGGCTCATGATGCTGCTCCTGCGAGGGTGTCATTAACCGCGCCCTTCTTCTTGCGACGGAACAGGGAGGCAAACGGCAGGCGGAAGCTCTTCTTCTGCTCTTCCTTGCGGTGATCCAGCGAGTCGGCCAGATCCATGATTGCCTTGGCGGCCTGAGACTTGGGGTATGCGTCGAGAAGCGGGGTCCCCTGGTTCAGCGCGGACAGGGCCGAGGAGGCGTCTTCCCCAATGGTCCAGGGGATGTCGCGGGACAGTACGTCAGAGGCATCGCTGATTGAAATGGTAGAATCCTTGGGCACGCGGGTGGCGATGAGCTGCATGCGACGTTCGGCGTCCGGGTCCTGTGCGCGAATGGAATCCATGAGACGGGAGCTGCGAGCGATACAGGGCAGTGAGAGCTGCATGACGATGAGGATGTGGTCGGCCTGCTCTACTTCGCGGGGTAATACTTCGTCGTCCGGATATGCGGTGTCCACGATCACGAAGTCGTAGATGCGGCGGAGCTGTTCCATGATGAGCTGCATGGACTGGGAATCGGGCTTGTCGCCGCCGGTGGGGCCGGGCAGCACGTTGAGGCCGGATTCGTGTTCCGCGACGACGGAGTGGAGATACGTGGCGTCCAGTCGGGAAATATCTTCGGTCAGTGCGCCCCAGTTGTATTCGTACTTGAGGTCGAGGAAGTAGGGGACTTCGCCGGAGGGACGGCGCAGATCCAGCAGCAGGGTGCGACCGGGGGCGCGCTTGTTCAGCGCCCAGGCCAGGTTCACTGCCGTGGTGGTGGTGCCGAGTCCGGACTTGCCGCCCAGTACGGTGATGATCTTGCCGCGTTCGTGCTCGTCGGATTCGAGGCTGCCGCGCATGGCCGTACGCATGATGGCGGCGCGGAAGTCGTTCTCTTCGATGGGGAACTGGAGAAATTCACGGATGCCGCTGCGCATGGCGCGGATCAGCAGGTCCGGGTCGGCATGGTCGCCAGCCAGAAATACGTCTTCGGCGTTGCCGGATTCGAGGGCATGGATGATGTGCGGGAAGTCTTCGTCCACGGAGTCGCCGGGCTCGTAGATGAGCACGCCCATCTCGTCGGCGTCTTCGTCCGCCAGTCGGACCATGTAACTGGATGCGATCATGCGTTCCAGCTTCTTTTGCTCTTCGCGGTCATTGAGAGCGAGTGTGACCGGTATGATTCGGTTGTTCATGGTTCCCCCTTTCCCCGGATTACCTTTATCTGCTTACGAGGCTTGCGGCCCCGGTCGTTCCCGTTTCATCTCCCTGAAACGGCACGATGTCGAAAAATGTCAGGTTGAACAGCAGGAGCGCGGTCATGGCACCCATGAAGGCGAGTTCTCGCCAGCAGTGAGGTGCGTACCGCTTCATGCTACTTGCTCTCCACGATCAGCCCGGAAATGGACTGTCCATCCTTGGCCTCGGTTCTGGGGCCTTCGTTATACTTCTCTGCCACCTTCTGTGCGTAGCGGCCGTCAATGCCAACTACCGGGGCATCGGTGCCCGCTTCCGGGTTCAGGGTCTGCTGGCTGATAGCCAACTTGACCGAACTACCGAAGGGGAGCGTGGATTCCTTGTGATCCACCTGAGCGATGGAACAACCGGCCTGCAACATGATGCCGATGAGTGCGAGGTGAATGAGCATATTCTTCATGTCATTACTCCTTACTTGGGCCAGGAGTGGCCAAAGTCGCCGTCGAAGCCGTTTTCCGGGCGAACCACGGTGCCTGCGGCGGGCTTGTTGATGTTCTTGGCCTGAACCACGGACTTCTTGTCTTCCTGACCTTCCAGCAGACCGAGCATGTAGAATTCGTAGTCGCTGGGTTCCTTGAAGTTCTGGCCCGGCAGGGTCTGGCGATCCAGATCGATGGGCTTGGCAAGGCGGGCGGTGACGATGATGACCAACTCGGTCTTGTTCTTTTCAAAGTCGGAACTGCGGAATAGGGAACCGAGGACAGGGACATCGCCCAGGATCGGGAAGCGGTGGTTGTTTTCCTTGAGAGATTCGGAGATCAGGCCGGCGATGGCAAAGGACTGACCGTCGGCCAGATCGATGACCGTGGTGGCCTTGCGGGTGGTCAGCGCCGGAATCTCGAAGCCTTCGTAACGGAGGGCGTTGGTGTAATCGAGTTCGGATACCTCGGGGCTGACCATCAGGTTGATGGAACCGGAGGACAGGACCGTGGGGGTGAACTCAAGGCCGATACCGAAGGGCTTGAACTCGATGCCTACACCGAAGGTGCTCGGAATGGGGATCGGGATCTCGCCACCCACCAGGAAGTCGGCAGACTCACCGGATACGCAGGTCAAGTTGGGCTCGGCCAGCACGCGGGCCAGACCGTGGGCCTTGAGCGCGTCCAGCAGACCGTTCACGGCGATGTTGCCGCTGGAGTACTGGACCACGCCGTTGATCTTTTCGGTCAGTTCAATGTAGTTCACCGCGCCCAGACCGGAGGTCTGCCTTCCAAGGGAGGTGAGGTTGTTCAGGAAGGAGTACATGGTGAAGTTGGAGAAGGTGGCTGCGAGGTTGACGCCCATGCGCTTCATGGCGGTGCGGCTCATCTCGGCCACGCGGACTTCGAGCATTACCTGCTGGACGCCGCCCACTCGCAGGAGGTTAACGACCTTTTCCGGTGCTTCTGCTTCGGCCAGCGACAGGACGCTGGTCAGGTTGCCGGTGTTGGTCACGGTGCCGGACAGGGTGATGGATTCGCCGGAGGAGAGCACCTGGATGCCCTTTTCCTCGGGCAGGATCTCGTGGATCATTCTCTTGAGGCGGGTAACGTCCGGGGTGATGACCAAATCATATACTGCGGAGACATTCTTGCCCTGCCACAGGGTCAGGGTGGTAGTACCGAGTTCCTGGCCGGTAATATAAATTTGGGTGGGAGACAGCACCACGATGGAGGCTGCGCCGGGCTGCGCCAAAGAGACGCGGGAAATGGGACGATCCGTATTGAGGATGGTGGACTTGTCCAGCACGATGCGGATGACACCCGGAGCCTCGGAGTTCATGATCTCCACGTCGGCATGAGCGAGGCCGTTGATCAGGCCCACCAGCATGGCGGTGAGGATGAAGATATTTATGGTGTGGAATACTCTGGACATGGCCGCCTCCTAAAACTTCAAGGTCTTGCTGTCGCCACCGGTGATGACTTCGACCTTGACTATGTTGCGCTTGAGCTGCTTGGGACGGGGCTTGGCCTTGGGACGGAGTGCTGCGATCGTCTTCTTCTTGGTGGCACCGGTGGTCAGGACCTTGGCGTCGTCCTGCTCATTGCGCAGTGCGAAATTCAGGGTACCGTGGGTGGCGGCGAGGGCGAGGCGTTCACTTTCCTTGGGAGTCAGCTCCAGGGTGTACACGTCAACAGATGCGGTCTTGCCTTCAGCGTCGGGCGGGGAGAGTTCGGTTCCGGTGGCCAGCACCTTGACGCGTTCCAGCACCAGCTTGGTGACGGGGTTGTCATACTGTCCCATGGTCATGGAGACGATGACGTCCACACGGTCGCCGGGGCGAACGAATCCGGCCAGACCCATTACTTCATTACCCTTGACCGACATGGCGCGCTTGCCCGGTTCGATGAGGGCGGAAACACCGCCGCCCATGACGGACGGGTCTGCCAGCTTGGACGCGGTGACGGCGTCGTTGATGCCGACGTCCATGTTGAGCACGCGGCCGACAACTTCTTCTACGGAACCGAAAGCGCCGCCGGGACGGGAGTCAGGAGTGAAACCCTTGATGTCCAGCATCTCGGGAGTGAGCTTGACGCCGCGGCGCAGGACGACCTTGGCCACGACCACGTTAACGGTCTCGACCTTGGCGGCAATCTGCGTAGGCTGCTTGGTGACCTTGCTGGTCCACATGAAGATGAGGACTCCAGCGGCCATGGCCAGCATAAGCGCCAGTGCTATCTGAATGAGTGCGCGGGTGGACTTACTCATGGCTTCCCTCCCTGCTTATCGGATGAAGACCGAACCGGTCTGGGTAAAGTTCAGAGCCATGGTCGCGACTGTGCCGACGGCTATGGCGACGCCGTAACAGAGCCGAGGCAGGGACTGCGCTTCGGCCAGCGGGGCGTACTCGAACTTATGGGTGACCAGGATGTGCAGGAAGGAATTCCAGATGTTGGAGAAGACGGCCTTCATGTAGTCCACGTTCCTGAACATAACCAGGAGTGCGTACACGCCGCCTGCGAAGCAGGTGGCCAGGAAGGCGATGAATGTTGCGTCTGTGCCGAGCCATGCGCCGATGCCGGCCATGAGCTTGACGTCTCCCGCACCCATGGCGCCCATAAAGAAGGGTACCACCATCAGGCCGAGGCCCAGACCAAAGCCGCCACCGCTCAACATAAGACCGTCAAGCCCGCCGGTGACCGTGTGAACGATCAATCCGGAGAGGATGAGCGGGAAGGTCAGCCAGTTATATATCCGCTGACTTCTGAGGTCGGTGATGGTTGCGATGGTCAGCGCTGCTGCCAGCACGATAGTGATAAGAATATCCATGGTTCCCCCGAATCATGTGCCAGGTTTGATGCGCCATCCGCTTTCCCTTCGGATGACAGGACCGGGACGAGCGGGCTGCTTTCCCGCAAGCCCCGGTCCGGCTGCTCTGGCTGCTTCCGTTAAACGGATTTACCTAATTTGCCGCGTCGGTTTAGGAACCGGTGCTGGTGGCGGCGGACATCTTGGAAGAAATGGTTTCAAAGGTGCCCTGTACGGAAGTACCGAGGGCGGTAACGGCTGCGGCGATAACGCCAGCGATCAGGGCGGCGAGCAGGCCGTATTCGAGTGCAGTTGCGCCTTCTTCGTTACGGATAAGGTTCATGATAGTCATAGTTTTTCTCCTCATTAGTTTGCTCCGTTTGGAGCTATTTGGGTTTAGAAATTTGTTTCGCGTTCTGTTGCACCAGCCACGCTTCCCATAAAGCAACCCGTGTGCCAGCGAAAAAATAGGCGCGTTGTTTTATTTGTAAATACTTGTTAAAATTGGTGAAAAAAAATAATAGGCAGTGGTGCGAATTTGTTACGCCTGTTTGAAATTACGATAAATCTATTATTTGTAGAGTTTGTTTGAGTGGTGTCCTGTTTGGCGATGTCGATAAATTGTTTAAAAACAGTACCTTAAAAGACTCTATAAATAATGGATTTCGTGTTGGTGGTCTGTGGTGGCTGAAGTTTAGCGTTGAAAAGAAGAAGGCCTGCAACCTCAGAAAAGGGTGCAGGCCTTAGTAAAATAGATCAAATAATCAGCTTGTTATCAGCTCGTCGCCGCATTCATGGCAGTGGAAAGCGTATTGAATAGATCTCTGATGCTGGTGCCGATGGCGCCTACGGCTGTGGCGATAACGGCGGCAATCAGGGTGGCGAGCAGGCCGTATTCAAGCGCGGTGGCGCCATCCTGGTCGCGTATCAGGCGGTGAATCGGGTGTTTCATGGTCCATCTCCTTTAATATGCAAGCACGGTGTCACTGTCTTGCACATTACAGGCAACACTCGTGCCAGTAGCTTTGTAAAGGCGATGGAAGGATATTTTGTCTAATAAAAAAGGTCTATTGTGTGAAATATGACGATTGTGCAATCCACACAATATCAAGGTGAAGTCTATAATTAGTGGAGAAATGGATCAGAGTTTGAACTGGGCAGGCTCTATCTCATGCTTTTGGAGCTTGTTCCACAGATTCTTGGCCGAAATTCCGAGGGATTCGGCTGCGGACGTCTGGCGTCCCTTGGCTCTGCGCAGGGCGTTCTCAATGAGATATCGCTCATATTGGATCAAGGCCTGCTTGAGTGGGAGGTCTGATTCCGGCAGGGCTGTCGCGGTCTGCTCGGCCTCTGGCTGCTTGTTGGAGAATGCCTGATCCACTTCCGCAGGAGTGATGACCGAGGAGGTGCAGAAGATGGCCGCGCGTTCCACGGCATTGGCGAACTGGCGCACATTGCCCGGCCAGTCGTAGTTGAAGAATATCTCCATGGCCTCGGTGGAAATGGCCGAAATATCGGTGCCGAGCCGTCTGTTGGCGCGATCAAGGAAGAACTCCGACAGCTCGGGCAGGTCGGACTTGCGGTCGCGCAGGGGCGGCAGGATCAGGGTCGCCACATTAAGTCTATAGTATAGATCGCTGCGGAACTTGCCGTCCTGCACGCGCTCTTCAAGGTCGCGGTTGGTGGCGGCGATGATGCGCACATCGTACTTGATGGGCTTGGTGCCGCCCAGACGTTCTGCCTGCTTCTGCTCGACTGCGCGTAGCAGCTTGGGCTGCAGGTGAATGGGCATCTCACCCAATTCATCAAGTAATATAGTGCCGCCCTTGGCCAGTTCGAACTTACCCTGCTTGGCTGCATTGGCGCCAGTGAATGCGCCCTTTTCATGACCAAAGAGTTCACTTTCGATGAGGTTTTCCGGGATGGCGGCGCAGTTGAGCTTGATGAAGGGCCCCTTGGCGCGAGGGCTCAACGCGTGAATGGTGTCGGAGACCAGCTCCTTACCAGTACCGGTTTCACCCATGATCAGGACATCGGCATTGAGCTCGGCCACGCGGGCAATGCGTTCCTTGACCGCCAGCATGGGGGCGGACTGGCCGATGATGTCGTTGAGCGGACTTCCGCCGCCGCGCTTCTTGAGCTCGGCCAGCTCGGTCTGCATCTGTCGCTTTTCCAAGGCACGGCGGACAACGACTTCCATCTCACTCAGGGAAAACGGCTTGGTAAAGTAGTCATAGGCGCCGCGTTGCATGGCGACAACGCCGGAATCCTTGGAGGCGTACCCGGTCATGACGATGACATCCACGCCGGGCGCGGCCTCTGCCAGATGGGGCAGGGCGTCCAGGCCGGACATGCCGGGCAGTTTGATGTCGTGCAGAATCAGGTCGAAGCTCTTGGCTCCGGCCTTTTTGATGCCGTCCTCGGCAGTGGATGCAGTGTCGACTTCATAGCCCTTGTCTGTCAGGGCTTCGACCAGCATGCCTTGAAAGGCGCGATCGTCGTCGACTATCAGGATTCGTTCTGCCACGTCATTCCTCACCATTGTTCATTTGTTCTTACTATACACTCATAGCTTCAGAAAATCTACAAAAAATAGATAACTATGCTCTCACTCAACTTATACGTTCGAAAGAATGTTTTGGTCACAAAAAAAATTATGATTCAAAATCAAGGTATTAGTGATCATTTTGTGTAGTCGGTGAGTTTCTCTGGCACATCTGTTGCTGTTATAAATTGCAAATCAAACATGTGTTCAGCAGCAAGTGCGAGAGGTGTGCAATGAGAAAGAGAGAGACATCACGGAGAGGGATAGCGGCAGTCGAATTTGCCATCATGCTTCCGGCCATGGTGATGATTCTGCTTCTGCTTGTGGAAGGGGGTAATGCCATGCATGCCTATTCCAGTCTGACGGAAGCGAGCCGTGAAGGCGCGCGTCTGGCCCTGATGGATGGCGGTTCTTCCGACATTCAGGCCCTGGTGGAATCCGTGGTGTCCGAGCTGGATACCAATTTCCTGACCACGTCCGTGACCACGGACGCCGGCACCAATACTGTGACTGTCGAGGTTTCCTATGCTTACGTACCGTTCGGCGAAGACGCCTTTGAATTGCTTACTGGCGACAAGTCCTTCCCAATGGTGGCGCAGACTGTCATGCCGCTCCCGTAGCAGCATTTCTCGCAGGGGAACTGCCAGCGCCTTTGTTGCCATGTTAATTCCGGTCATGCTGGGCGTGGCTGGTCTCGCACTTGATATGGGTAATATGTATATGGCCCACACCCGCCTTCAGGCCGCCGTGGACGCTGGTGCGCTCGCGGGCAGCCTTCAACTTCCTTATGATCCTGACATCGACAAAGGGATTGTCGCCGCCGCCGTCAACGATATGGTGGAGCGCAACCTGAGCGGTGCCGAAGTCGAATCCGTGACTCCGGGAACCGAGGTGCGCAGTGTGGTGGTCAAAGCCAAGTACAGAGTCGAGTTGTTGCTCATGCAGATTTTCGATTTGATGGACCCTTGGGTGTATGCCCACGCAGCAGCAGGTTTCAATAAGCTCGAAGTGGTGTTCGTTGTGGACAACTCTGGTTCCATGAAGGGGACACCCATCAATATGGTCAAGGAGGCCTCGGTTGAATTGACGGAACTGCTCATGCCTGATGGTGCTGATCCTGATACCAAAGTCGGGGTAGTGCCTTTCCGCGGCAAGGTCCGCGTAGGCGATGGTGTGGACGGTTTGCCCGGCGGTTGCCGCAATGCGGACGGCTCCCTCAACGAGACCGGCCTGCATGAAGATTTCATGGATGAGTATTACGCACTTCCTTATGACTATCGCAGGCGCATAGCCATGGACACTTGTTCCAATATCCCCGAGATCATGCCTTTGTCCAAGGACAAGGATGCGGTTATCGATGCCATTAACGAACAGACTGCCACCGGTAACTCTTCCGGCACGGTGATCCCCGAGGGCATCAAGTGGGGGCGTCATGTCCTGACGCAGGACGCACCTTACACCGAGGGCGGTGACAAGGATGACTACCGCAAGATTATGATCGTGTTGACCGACGGTGACACCGAAGACGGAGAATGCGGTGGTTCCTACCGTGCATACTATCGTCCCAACAACTACTGGACCAACGCCTACTTCCGTATGGGCGACGACACCTCCCACTGTGAAAACGGCGGCGTGCTCAATACGGAGATGCTCGAAGAGGCTCAACTGGCCAAGGATGCCGGCGTTGAGATCTTCGCCATCCGCTTCGGCTCCTCGGACAGTACGGATATCAATTTGATGAAGCAGATCGCTTCCAGCAAGGAAGGCACTGACGATCATTACTTCAATGCCCCCTCAGTCTACGATATCCCCGAAGTATTCAAGGAAATTGGCAAGCAGCTCGGCTGGCGCCTGCTGAACTAGGAGGACACCATGAAGAATCAGAAGCAGCGCATAGCCCGGCAGGGCATCACCTCCATGGAATTTGCCATGGTCCTGCCGTTCGTCGTGACACTGGTCTTCGGCCTGGTGGAGTTCGGTAACATGTTCTATTCCTGGCTCGCCGTGCAGAAGGCCGCTCAGGTGGCAACCCGATTTGCTGCCACCGGCGTAGGCGAAGAAGAGGGCACACGCATCTCTCAGATAAATCAGATCGCTGCGGACTGGTTGGCTGATCTGGACAACGGTTCCAAGGAGATCGTCATCTCCTCATGGCCGACTCCTGCGGCTAGCGGCGCAGGTGCAGTCGGCAGCGCTGGCGATCCCTGTGGGTTGGTTCAGGTTGCCGTGGTCTACAATTATGAGCCGTTTACCCCGATCGTCAGTTCCATTCTGCCCACGACTGTTTCGTTGCATGGGCAGGACAGAAAGCTAAACGAGCCATGGAAGCCCTGCGATAATTAAGATTTTTCCGCTAGGCCTAGCGGTTGTTCGCCCCTTATCTTCCTACCCCAATGAAAGCCCCGTCAGGGGTTTTTATTGTTTTACGGAAGGATATGTATGACTTGATAAGAATTATTGATTTTACAACATCTGTGCGATATAAAAAAAGCTGCGCCGTACGCCTGTGTAGAGATGGCTAACGGCTCGAAATAAAAAAGCATCGGAGCTCTGTTTTGAGTAAATATCCACAGATATTAGGCGTATATTCGCTATTTATAGAATCGGAAATTGGTGCTGGAACGACATCGGGGACACACGCAAACGTCACGTACTGGTATGCCCGTCAGTTATCCACTGATGACTTTGAAGTTCAGCCTCTCAATGCTCATCATGTCCCATCCGGAGTTCGCACCGTTTTGAATCAGATGGATTTTCTCAAACAGTACACGCCCGAGCCAAGTTACTATCGGGTGCATACTGTGCCTGCGCTGGAGACCCTTGCCCGCAAGATAGACGAAGGCGAAAAAGCCTTTGAGCAAGGAAAGATGGAAGAGGCGGAGAGTCAGTTCATCAAGGCCTTGATGATCGATGAAAAGAACATCGACGCCAACTACGGTCTGGGCGAGGTCTATTCCGAGACCAAGGAATTCAACAAGCTCAAAAAGGTGCTGAATACCTTGTTGGGATTGTCTGAGGCATTTACTTACGAATACCGCCAGAAGTTTAACTCATTCGGTATTAGCCTGCGCAAGAACGGCCATTACGACGAGTCTATTCGCTACTATGAGAAGTCGTTGGAAATCGTCCGTGACGACGAGAACGTCTACTTCAATATGGCCCGTGTCTACTTCGAGAAGGGGCTGAACAAGGAATGTATCGAGAGCCTGCAGGAAGCTCTGAATATCAATCCTGAGTTCATGGAAGCGCAGAAATTCTTGCGATACTGTAAAAAGTATAGCTAACTGTCTGAATTAAGAATGAAATTGCACAGGCCTGGCATTTGCCGGGCCTTTTTTTTGCGCAAAAGACAAATAAGACTTGCAATGATATTGATAATCGTTATTATTTAAATATCGAATTTGAAATTACAGGCGGCCATACAACGAGGCCGCCCATCATTATACACCAAAAGCGGAGGCGCTTATGCCTAACATGGATTATCCCGGACCGTGTCTCTCCTGTATTTCTGACAGCTGTGGGCTGTGGGATGAAAATTACTCCGAGAGCAAGGACGAAAAGAGTGATAGCAAGGACGAAAAGAAGTAATAACTCATCTACCGATCGATAAAGAGGCAGGCCCTGGCAACGGGGTCTGCCTCTTTTTATTGAGAAGTGCTGAGGAGGCGAGACTGGAGCGGGGCGGCACAGGGCTGCACTTGCCAAGCCACCCATATATAATATACCTGACACGCAACATGACGAAACCCAACGATACATACTCGTTTCGACTGGACGTGATCGCCTTCATGATCATCGCGGTGTCGTTTGTTGTGCGCTACTGGTTTGTGGCGTCCGGCCAACTGAACCTCGTTCAGGACGAAGCTCAATACTGGGACTGGATTCGCCGCCCACAACTTTCCTACTATTCCAAGGGACCGCTCATCGCCTGGGTCATCAGCCTCTGGTGCAAGGTCTTTGGTTCCACGGAACTGGGCGTACGGTTTGGCTCGATCATCGGCATGACCGGCATTCAGGCGGCATTGTATATTGGTATTTCCCGCGTGTGGCGCGAATACAGGCTGGCCCTCTATGCCCTGTTCGTGTCTGCGACCATGATACTGCTCAATGGACTTGGTATCCTTGCTACCACGGATAATCCGCTCCTTCTGTGCTGGACCGTGGCCTTCTTTGCCTTGTCTGCCGCGACGCGCAACAAGCCTGACTATACGCCGGGCAATCTGCCGTTCGTGATTCTCGGCATCTGTGTGGCTATCGGTATCCTCGGCAAGTATATGATGCTTGCCTTTGTAGGCCTTGGCGTGATCTACGCCGCCATTCTGCATCTGCGTGGTCAGCTTCCGGCCCGTTTCTGGCGCCGGTTTGCGCTGGCTTCGCTGGTTGGCACCGTGGTGGGCATGCTGCCCATCATTTTGTGGAATATGCAGAACGATTGGGTGGGCTTCAAGCACGTGGCCGGACAGGCTGCAGGCAAGCCCAAGCCCTTTGAAATTCGCATCGGCCCCTTCTTCGAGATGTTCGGCGCACAGATAGGCCTGATGGCTCCATGGTGGGCCGTGGCAATCGCCGTAGCCACCTGGCGCGCCATCAAGAAGGGCATTGTCGGTCCCATTGGCTCCTTTGATTGCAAGTACCGGCATACACTTCAAGCGCTCCTGTTCTTCCTGCCCCTGTGGGCTATCATCACGTTCTGGTCTCTCAAGTCGCATACCGAGGCCAACTGGACCGCTGCCGCCTTCATGGCAGGAGCCATTCTCGGTGGCATGGGCTTGAAAGCGTGGTGGGAGAATCCCCGCCGCAAGACTCGTGGAAAAGTTTTGCTGGCTGGTATTGCTGCGGGCCTGACCCTGATGATTTACGTGACACCCATCCTGCCCATCCCGGCAGAGATCAACATGACCAACCGCCTCAAAGGGTGGGACAGTCTGGGCCAGCAGGTTGCCGATTTGAAGCAGGCTGCTTTTGACAATCCAGATAATGTCTTCGTGGTTAGCGACAAGTACGACATTACTTCCGAGCTTGCATTCTATACGCCGGGGCAGCCTCTGACATTTTGTGCATGGATCGGCGATCGCCGTATGAACCAGTATGACATCTGGCCTGGTCCGGAAGTGGGGCAGGATGCTATTTTTGTTCGTGAGCATCACCGTACTGAAGGCATCAGCCCGAAAATTACCAAGATGTTCGATTCC
Organism: Pseudodesulfovibrio sp. zrk46; assembly: GCF_012516435.1. Lineage (NCBI taxonomy): Bacteria > Pseudomonadati > Thermodesulfobacteriota > Desulfovibrionia > Desulfovibrionales > Desulfovibrionaceae > Pseudodesulfovibrio > Pseudodesulfovibrio sp. zrk46. Next base: position 410,544 of record NZ_CP051216.1, on the reverse strand, counting down.
GTTGAGAAGGAAGTCTACATCCACTCGATGTCGAATGGGCAACCCATGCGCGAGTTTACTCTCTACGTCTGCAAGGGGTTCAACGGCTTCTGGCCCAGAAACAATTCCGACCGCTTCTAACTACATTGAAAATCGAAAGACCATTAATCGTGGATTAAACCGATTCTGAGTTCGATAAAAATCTATTAAAAATAGATGCTAATAAAAGGCAGTGATGGCAATGTGTTGCTGTCACTGCTTTTCTCGTTGCACCTGCTCAATGGCAGGGTTCTTGCTGTTTATGGTCGGGTGGAGCCGAATCCAGAGAGGACGGCTATAATGATTATGCAACGAATACGAACGATATTAATTCTACTGACATTCTTTCTGCTACCTGGATGCGCTGCCGTTCCCTTTGGTATCGGTTTGATTCCTGGTGCCCCTTCCTATTTTTCGTCGGTTATCGGTAACGGACAGACCGCGTACGAAACTGCCGTGGACGAACGGTCCACCGAGCAACAGATGCTCGACGCCATCATAGCAGGCCATGCTCAGGCAGAGTTTTACAAGCATAAGGAAATCCGAGCTCGTCAGGTCATCGCCTATGCCTATTTTGGCAAGCTCTATCTCGTGGGCGAGTATGACTCGCAGGAGCAACTCCGCAAGATTTACGAGTGCGCTGACAAGGTGAAGGACAAGTGCGGCATCGTCAGCTTGCTTTATCTCAAAGAAGATCAACCTACTTCCGATTTTCTTTCCGAGCAGGCCATGGCCACGGAACTCAAGGCTCAACTCATGGCGGACTTTGAAGTCACCAGTTCGCCTATTGATGTCGAGGTTGTTCAGGGTGACATCATCCTGCTGGGTGTCATCTCGGACAAGGCTGAGCGCGACAAGATCATGGCCCATGCCTTGGAGAGTGTGGGAGATGGCCGTGTCATCTCCTATCTCTATCATCAGGAGAATGCCGGGCCGGAACCGCGCATCATGACAGCCAAGCTGGAGCCTTCAAAGGCTGACACCAAGCCCAAGAGAGCGAAAAAGAAGATTCCCAAGCGCATCACTCCTGCCGAGAAGGCAGAGAAGCCAAAGGCTGTCGCTGATTCGTCTCCGTCGCCACCGCTGGTCGTCAATGGCCGTGTCTCCGGTCTGTAGATAGTTTGCACACAGGGTTGCACCAGTCCGCAACCCTTCCTTTAGCCGCCCACTCCTCCCCGTGGGCGGCTTTGTTTTTTTGGAGACGCTGTCCATTCTCCCGAAAATACTACCCCCGGTATTGGAGCGGTGTTATATAGTATCTATAAGGGGGAATCTCATGAGTACCGACCTGAGAGATCTTGTTCGTTATCATCTCCCCAATTTTCCGCTTCAGCGGGTGAGACGACTGTATACGGACACCACCGAATTCTCGTCCATCGGATACGGCGACGTGATCCGCCTGGGCGATAAGCATTACATGGTGCTGCGCGATGAAGCGGAGCGGCGGTTCGGTCTTGAAGACTTCAAGTTCTGGGTCAAACGGTGCAAGTGTCTCGAGACCGGAGAAGGCGTCATCCTCAAGCTCGTGTTCCACGAGGAATTTACTCAACAGATAGGACCGTTGACGGTCCGCAGCTTCCGCAGTGAGCGTAAGGAAGCGCGTATCCTTGATCTAGTGCGCGACGATCCGCGGTTCATGCACGGCTTCTCTCTGGAAGATGAAGTCGGAAATCTGGTGCGCGTTTTGGAAATCATCCGCGGCAGGCGATTGGATGTTGCCATCGATAACTTGCCGGGCAACCACCTAGAGTACTTCGAAGACAATCTTCGCTCCACCATGGAGATGTTCATTACCGGCTGCGAGGCCATTGATTTCCTGCATAAGAACAACGAGCGGCACGGCGATGTTCGGCGTGATCACCTCTGGGTGGAAAGCACCACCGGGCAGGCTCGCTGGATCGATTTCGATTATGCCTATGAAGCCACGGCCAACCCGTTTGCCCTTGACCTTTTCGGGTTGGGCAATGCGTTGTTGTTCGTGGTGGGCAAGCAGATTTATACGCCGGGGCAGTTCGATGGCATGGAAGGCGTGGAAAACATCGTGCCGGATGATTTCTCCCTTATTTTCAAGAATCGGCTGGTGAACCTGCGTCGTATATTCCCGTACATCCCCAAGCCGCTCAATAATGTACTTATGCACTTCGCCGCCGGGGCCGAGGTGTTTTATGAATCAGTAGAAGAGTTTTTGGACGATCTTCGTCCGTGCCTGGATTATCTGCCCAAGCAATAAGGAGGGTGGCATGAATTTCAAGAAGATTCTGCTGGCCGTGGATGCGAGCGAGAACGCCATGCGCGCCGTGGAATATGTCGGTAGCATAGCGGGCAACAGTGATGGTTTCGAGGTCCGTCTCCTTTGCATAGAACGGTTGCCGCACCGAGATATCTTTCCTGACGAGGAAAGTTGGAAGGAAGGGTGCGAGACCACTCGCAACGTGTTGAAGGAGTTTCTGGGCAAGGCTCGTGAACGGTTGGTCGAGATGGGCGTACCTGGGGCCATGGTAACCGAGAAGTATGTCACCAGTTGTTTCTCGCCGTTCAGTGAGACCGCCCCTGTTTGCAGTCGAGGTACGGGCGTGGCTCATGAAATTCTGGATGCCCAGAAGCAGGGTGGCTACGGAACTGTCGTGATCGGACGACGCGGCGTTGCCAAGGCCGAAGAGTTTCTGTTTGGTTCGGTCTCCAATAAGATCGTCCACTCCGCCAAGGACTGCACTGTTTGGGTAGTCTCTTAAAGGAGGATGCATGCTGACGGTTCGCGAGCTGGTCGAGCGGTACCAGCCGGATGTGAACGTCCGGCCCGGTGGTAGCGTGTACTCCGACACCACGGAGTTCATGTCCATTGGTCCCGGCGATGTCATCGCCGTGGAAGGGCGGCACTATCTGGTTCATCGCGATGCCGTGGAGCGTGGTTTGGCCTACAAGGACACCAAGTTCTGGGTGAAGAAGGCCATGGAGCTGGAGACCGGGGAAGCCAAACTGCTCAAGCTCGTTTTTCACGAAAGCTTCCATCTCAAGTGGGGGGTCGTAAAAGTAAAGTGTTATCGTAGCCCCCGCAAGGAAGCTCGCATGCTCGACCTAGTTCGGGGTGACTCCCGTTTCATGCAGGGGCGCACCGTTCATGACGATGCAGGGAATCGTATCCGTGTGATCGACATTATTCAGGGCAAGCGTATCGACTATGTGGTGGCGAATATCAAGGCGGATCACGAGACATATTTCCATGAATTCTACCCGCAAATTCTCGACAGGTTCATCAAGGCATGCGGAGCTATTGCCCATCTTCACGATCACGATGAATTGCATGGCGACATCAGCCTTGATCATCTGATGCGCGAGTATTCCACCGGAGCCTATCGCTGGATTGATTTTGACTACGCCTATGAGGCGCAAGCCAACCCGTTCGCCCTTGATCTTTTCGGGTTGGGCCGCATTCTGCTCTGTATCACTGGCAAGTGGCTCTATTCACCGCAAACCCTCGGTGATCTCGGCGTGAATTTCAATCCGGTCAATCTCGTTCCCGCTGACTATTCCTGTGTGCATCGGAGCGAGATCATGAATCTCAAGAAGCTGTTCCCCTACATCCCGGACAGGCTTAACAATGTGTTGCTCCATTTCTCCTACGGGGCCGAAGTTTGCTACGATTCCGTACCTGAGTTTCTGGATGATTTGAGGGCTGCTGCAGAGATGTGAAGGCAGAAGAGGAGGTCTCCTTTGGCTCCATTGTCCGATGATTTCGACTCTTGACGAGCTCAAAGGCGAGGGCCTTAAGAATAGCCATACTCTTCGTGTGACTACCTGATCATGTTTTTAATCGAGTGAAATTGTCAAAGGACGGTATTATAGATGCCTGTGTCTGTGGCGGGTTAAAGAAAGGTTGCAAAGGTCAATAAAAAGCACCCGCCTTCCAAAAAGAGGGCGGGCGCTGAATGCCTATTAAGACTTAAAACTGAGACCTACCAGCGGGGGCGCTCAACACGAGGTTTGGCCTCGTTGACCTTGAGGTCGCGGCCATCAAGATTGTTGCCGTTCAACGCGTCAATGGCGGACATGGCATCTGCGTCATTGTCCATCTCAACAAAGCCGAAGCCTCTGGGACGGCCTGTTTCACGGTCTTCGATCAATTTGACGGAAGAGACTTCTCCGTATGCTTCAAAAGCAGTGCGGATATCCGCTTCAGTGGTGGACCATGCCATATTGCCGACATAAATATTCTTGGACATAATTTCTCCTGTGTTCTCTTAATGGTGACTTCCTCCCGATTGATCGGGCGAACGTCATAAATGAATAGTGTGTTTTGTATGACCGTTTATGGCCTATAGATTACCAGCGAGGACGCTCAACACGAGGTTTGGCCTCATTGACCGTGAGGGCACGACCATCAAAATTGTTGCCGTTCAACGCATCAATGGCGGACATGGCATCTGTGTCATTGTTCATCTCAACAAAGCCAAAGCCTCTGGGGCGGCCAGTTTCACGGTCTTCGATCAATTTGACAGAAGAGACTTCTCCGTATGCTTCAAAAGCAGTGCGGATATCCGCTTCAGTGGTGGACCATGCCATATTACCGACATATATATTCTTGGACATAATTTCTCCTATGTTGTTTTGGTGTTACGATTGTCTGACAAAGCAGATAAAGCGTAATAGTAGAGTGTTGCGAGTCAAAAAATGAACCCGTTGTATGCTGAAAGAGCAGGATTGATAGCCTAGGAACTAGGCCGCAACTCTATTAGACTGCTTGTGATTTCGTCTTCTTTTTGGGCATGATGTCTTTGCAGGAGAATGTGAAGATGCTTGTTTTTTATCATCAACACAGTTGCCTCTCGCAGGATCAATGGCGACATGCTGATCAAAAGAGACATTCATGATTCGTTTGAGATCTCGCATCTGCTTTGCGTCATCATGAGTGACTAAACTGATGGCATTGCCGGTACGTCCCGCCCTGCCTGTGCGCCCTGTTCGGTGGGTATACGTTTCCGCAGTGTTAGGCATATCAAAATTAATGACATGGGTTATACGGTCACAGTCGATGCCTCTTGCGACAATATCTGTTGCCACCATGATAGAGTAACGCCCATTACGAAAACCATTTAACGCTTTATCGCGTTGCTTTTGACTCATGTTACCTTGCAGAAAGGTTGTGTCATGCCCGTCGTTTACGAGCTTGCGGGAAAGGCTTTTGGCCTTGTGCTTGGTGCGAGTGAAAATCAACATGCTTTTGTGTTCTGAGCGTGAAATGATATCATCCAACAAAGCACCCTTGTTGCCAGTCCTTGTTTTGTAGAAGACGTGTTTGACACTGGAGACCGGCGAGGTTGTGTTAATCTGAACCGTTTTGGGATCGACAAGAATGCGATTGGCAAAGGCCAAAATGGATTTGGGCATGGTCGCTGAGAACAACAGGTTTTGTCGTTTGACCGGAAGGCGAGCTATGATTCGTTTGATATCCGGCAGAAAACCCATATCGAGCATCCGGTCCGCCTCATCAAGCACCAACGTGTCGATGCCTCTGAAGTCAACAACCCCCTTGTTGATGAGCCTGACGAGTCGTCCGGGACAAGCAACAATGACATGGGAAGTATCGAGAGCCTTTATTTGAGGGCCCATTCCGATACCGCCGATAACTATACTACTGCGTATGTGGGTCTGTTTGGCAAGGGAGACAAAGCTCTCGTTGATCTGCATTGCCAACTCTCGTGTGGGGGCCAGGACGAGGATGCGAGGGCCTTTCTGAGAAGGAGAGTTTGTAAGCAGTTTTTGAAGAACAGGCAGAGCAAAAGCGGCAGTTTTACCGGTGCCAGTCTGAGCCAATCCCATAACGTCATTTCCGTTAAGAATCAGTGGGATGGCTTTTTGTTGAATCGGGGTGGGAGTTTCGTAGCCGCAGGACTTGATACCGGCGTCAAGACGCCGATCAAGCAAAAAAGAAGTAAAGGTCATAAAGTCCTTGGAAAAAAAGCAAAAAAACGACGGAGCGTGACAGCGGTCGATCCCGGGTTCGCCGGGTATATTTGAAAGGCTCTGGTACGGAAGGAGTAAATCTAGATCTTACGCAAAACGTGAGGTGCCCAATAGGGGCTAAGAAGTAATCGTGCGTCCAGTCACGCTGAGGTCTGTATTAATCAATCATTATCACGAAGAAGTAAAGATGTTTTTTGAATATGTATTACTATAGTAAATAATGTCATAACCTCAATACTTTGCCATAAATATGAAAAGGGACAAAGTCATCCTTTTGGCATCATTCCAAGAAATTATGGTTTCCAATTCGTCATTGCTAAATTTTTTATGGCCTGAGTAATACATTATTATCTTGAATGATGCTATATTTCCATGTGCCTGTGTGAGAAAGTAAAATGTGTATTGTAATTTCATCCGTAAACATAGTTTATAGCCTTAAGAATCCCATATGTGTCTTCGACCCGGGGCAATCGAAAAGGCCTTGGAGAGACTTCTCCAAGACCTTTTAACTAGCTTAGTATTTGCCGAAGGCGAGAAAGGGATTCCAAAGGGTATAGCCCTTTGGCCGCCGGAGGCGAAATCTCCTGTCAATCGCCGCGCAGCGGCATCATATTCGCTTCTCTACTTCCAAGGCTCCATGAACTCGGCACTCGACTTGCCATCCTCTATGTGTGTGATCAGGGCAGAGCCGAATACGGCGGCATCCAACAATCCGTCGAACTCGGTGAGCTGATCGGGATGCTTGATACCGAATCCGAGGGCGATGGGAATGTCGAACACTTCCTTGGCCTCGGTGAGCTTTGCCTTGATACGAGTGGGCAGCGACTCGCGCTGACCAGTGGTGCCAAGCACGGAAACGAAGTAGCAGAAACCGGACGCATTCTCAGCGTACAGCTTCATACGCTCCTTGGGCGTGTTGAGCCCGACGAGGGGGACGAGTGCAACGCCGTGTGGCTCAATGGCTTCCTTGACGAAACCGGCTTCCTCAATGGGCATGTCCGCGATGATAAGACCGGATACGCCAGCGGCTTCGCAATCTGCGGCGAATTCGTCCAAGCCGTACTGATAGACGGGGTTGAGATAGCCCATCAGGAGAATGGCGGCGTTGAACTGTCCTTTGCGTTCCTTGAGTCCGTCGAAAATCCATTGCAGGTTGATGCCGTCGTCGAGACACTTGAGAGATGCCTTCTCGACAACCGGACCGTCGGCCACGGGGTCGGAGAAGGGCATGCCGATCTCGATGACGGATGCGCCTGCAGCGTCGAGCTGTTCCAGTTCCTTCCAGAATTGATCACGAGTGGGAAAACCCGCCGGAAGGAAGGGGATAAGGCCTGCTTTGCCTTGCTTGTTTGCCTCTTCAATCTTTGTTTGCATGGGATTCATATCGTGATCTCCTAGAGAATTTCGTCAAGAATGCCGAGGTCCTTGTCGCCGCGACCAGAGAGGCAGACGAGGACGGACTTGCCCTGAAGTTCTTCCTTGTGCTCGATGGCGTAGGCCACGGCGTGGGAGGACTCAAGTGCCGGGATGATGCCTTCCTGCTGGGAGAGCATCTTGAAGGCGTTGATGGCCTGGGCGTCGTTGATGGTGGTGTAGTCCACGCGACCGATGGCCTGCAGATGGGCATGCTCGGGGCCGACGCCGGGGTAGTCGAGGCCGGGTGCCACGGAGTGGGACGGCAGAATCTGACCTTCCTCGGTCTGGAGGAGTTTGGTCTTCATGCCGTGGAGCACACCGTCGCTGCCGTGATCGAGGGGCGCGGAATCATCGCAACCCGGCTCGCCAGTGCCAGCAGCCTCTACGCCCACGATCTTGACGGATTCGTCGGGCACGAAATGATGGAACATGCCGATGGCGTTGGAACCACCGCCTACGCAGGCCACGACCGTGTCAGGCAGCTTGCCGTCGTTGCGGTCCATGAACTGCTGGCGCGCTTCTTTGGAAATGATCTGCTGGAATTCGCGGACAAGGTCCGGGAATGGGTAGGGACCGGCTGCGGTACCAAAGCAGTAGTGGGTGTTTTCCTGATCTGCCAACCAGCGGCGCAAGGCTTCGTTGATGGCGTCCTTGAGGGTCTTGGTGCCGGATTCAACGGCGATGATCTCGGCCCCCATCAGGCGCATGCGGTTGACGTTGGGAGCCTGACGAACCACGTCGGTGGCGCCCATGTAGATGACGGCTTTCATGCCGAGCATGGCAGCGGCTACGGTGGTGGCAACGCCGTGCATGCCTGCGCCGGTCTCGGCCAGCAGCACTTCCTTGCCCATCATCTTGGCCAGCAACCCCTGACCAAGGGTGTTGTTGATTTTGTGTGCGCCAGAGTGGTTCAGATCCTCTCGCTTGAGCCACAGGTCCAGTCCGAGCTGCTCGGATATGCGAGGGCAGTATGTGAGGGTGGACGGACGGCCCACGTTTTCCTTGAGCATCTGCGTAAAGCGGGTCTGGAATTCCTCGCTTGGGAGGATGGTCTTCATGGCCTCTTCCAGTTCCAGCAGGGGCGGCATGAGCAGTTCGGGAATAAACTGCCCGCCAAAGTCACCAAAATAACCTTTCTTCATAATATCATCACACCTTTGCGAGCGCATCGAACACGGCCCGCAATTTTGTTTCGTCTTTAATGCCCGGTTCCTTTTCAACGCCGGAGTTGATGTCCAGCCCGGGAGGGTTGAACTTCAGGACCTCTTCAATGTTGTGAGGGCCAATGCCTCCTGCGAGGAACCAGGGCGTCTGTATATTCAAATCCTTCAGGATGTCGAAGTTGATAGTCTGTCCGGTGCCGCCCTGTTTGGCCTGACCTGCGTCGAGCAGGAAGTGGCCGCTACATTCGGCAAAGGCATCCAGATCGCGGGAGAGGGCCGCGGCGGACGGGTAGGTGTCCGGCCAGAAGACGCGGATGACCCGGTCCGGCCCGATTCTCCAGCAGAAATGGATGTCCTGTTTGCCGTGTAGCTGGGCAGCATGCAGCCCGCAATGGTCCATGATCTCCAGCACCTCTTCGTGAGGCTGGTCGACGAAAACGCCGACCTTGGTGATCTTGCCGGTCTTGACCGAGGCCACGAAGTCGGGATCGACATTGCGCGGGCTCTTGGGGTGGAAGATGAAACCCAGCAGGTCCACGCCAAGCTCAGTGCAGAGCTTGACGTCTTCCATGCGGGTCATTCCGCAGACCTTGACCATCGGGCGGCTCATTATTTTGCTCCGGTCAGTTCGGCGAGCTTTTCGCCGGGGTTATCAGCTTCCATCAGGCAGGTGCCGATGAGCACGGCGTCGAAGCCGAGTTCGCCCATCTCGACGACCTGTTCGCGCTCGGATACGCCACTGGCGCAAATCCAGAGCTCGCCGTCTTGCTTCTGCTTGATGAAGTTGCGGGACTGGTCGAGGGTGATTTCCAGCGTATCCAGATCGCGGTTGTTTACCTGAATGATGTCGGCACCGGCTTCGCGGGCCATGTCCAGATCTGCCTGGTCGAAGATTTCGACAACCGGGGCGAGCCCGGGCATGCGGGCGATGTCGATGAGCTGCTTCAGGTGGTTCACGTCATCGCACATGCGGGCGATGAGCAGCACGGCAGAGGCCGGGCTGGACGCGGTCATGGCGACCTGAAGCGGATCGAAGATGAAGTCCTTGCGCAGCAGCGGGGTGCCGGTCTGGTTCATGATGAACAGGAAGTCCGGGGTTCCCTTGAAGTACTGGTGTTCGGTGAGGACGGAAATGGCGGCAGCGCCGTTCTTGGCATACGCCTCTTCGTAATCGAGCGGGTTCAGATTCTCGCGCAGGATGCCCTTGCTCGGGCTGGCGGGTTTGAACTCGGCAATGACGGCACCCGGGCCTTTGGCCTTGATGGCGTCCACGAAAGAGGGGCGTTCGCCCTGATATACGGCGGGCACGCGGCCCTCCACGAAGTCCTTGCGCAGGGAGTCGATCTCCAGCTGCTTGGCTTCCCTGAATTTATCCAACATAGGGGATTCCTTTCTGTAGTCCTTGGTTGACGGTGTGACGGGCAAGGTCGGCACATTCCCTCATGTCGCCCTTGCCAAGAAGATGCAGGCACCCTGCCAGATTCAGGGCCACCATGTCCATCATGGCTTCGGGCCCCTTTCCGGCGAGGATGTCGCGGAGCTTGGCAACGGCGTCGTCCTTGCCGTCTACACGTACGTCTCCCGGAGCATGGGGCTTGAATCCAAGCTGCGATGGATTGACCGTGGTCTTTTCCATCACGCCGTCGTGGATGATGTAGCCCCGGTTCGGTCCCCAGGTGGTCAGCTCGTCAAAGCCGCCTGCGCCGGAGAAGATGAGGGCCTTGTCCACACCGGTCAGGAGCAGGGTCTCGCCCATGAGCTCCAGCTTGGAAGGATCACCGATGCCCATGAGCTGATGGGACGGACGGGCCGGGTTCAGCAGCGGTCCCATGAAGTTGAACAGGGTGCGGATGCCAAGCTGCTGGCGTACGGGCATGACGTACTTGAAAGCAGGGTGGTAGGCGGGCGCGAACAGGAAGGCGAAGTTGTATTTCGCCAAGCCTTCGGCGGCCTCTTCCGGAGTCTGCTCCAGCGGAATGCCGAGGGCTTCCAGCGCATCAGCCGAACCGCAGGAAGAAGACAGGGCGCGGTTGCCGTGCTTGGCAACGGTGTAGCCCATGTCTGCCAGGAACAGGGACACGGCAGTGGAGTTGTTGAAGGAACACTGTCCGTCGCCGCCGGTACCGCAGGTGTCGATGACAGGCTCGTCGCGGTTGCCGTCAAAGCCGGGAATCTTCACGGCATGGGCCACGCCGGCGCGGACGCCTGCGGCCAGATCCGTGGAGTCCTCACCTTTGGCGCGAAGGGCCATGAGGAAGGCACCGGTCTGGGCCTCGGTCATGTTGCCGTCCATGAGTTCGGTGAACATGAAGTCAGCCTGCACGTCATTCAAGGGCTTTTTCTGGGCCAGTAATTCAAGAATTTCGGAGATGCTCATTTCATTATCCTTTCATGTTCAGGAAGTTCTGGAGAAGCTTGGGGCCGTCCGGGGTCAGGATGGATTCCGGGTGGAACTGCACCCCGTGCCAGGGGCGGTCCTTGTACATGATGCCCATGATCTCGCCGCGCTTGGTGGTGGCGGTCACTTCGATCTTGTCCGCTGCCTCTTCTGCCGGGACCACCAGCGAGTGGTAGCGACAGACTTCGAACGGGGAATCCACACCTGCGAACACGGACTTGCCTTCGTGGTACACCATGGAGGTCTTGCCGTGCATGATGCGCTCGGCACGTTTGACCGGTGCGCCAGCAAAGTGACCAAGGGTCTGGTGTCCGAGGCAAACGCCCAGTACCGGGATTTCCTTGGGCAGCCGCGCCAGAAACTCGAGGCAGAAGCCTGCGTTTTCCGGGTTGGACGGGCCGGGGGAAAGGCAGACACGCTCCAGTTTACCGGAGGTTGCCAGCTCCAATACTTCTTCGCGGTCATTGCGGATGACCTGCGGGTCGGCTCCCAGTTGCTGGAAAGCCTGCACCAGATTGAAGGTGAAGGAGTCGAAATTATCTATCAGCAAAAACATCAGTGCCTCCTTTACCCGTGATCACTTCAAGCAGTACGCGCGCCTTGTTGTGGCACTCGTTCCATTCAGCTTCGGCATCGGAATCGTAAACGATACCCGCGCCCGCCTGCCAATTGCAGACGCCGTCGCGGATCCACATGGAACGGATGGTGATGCCCGTATCGAGGGAGACCACGCCGTCGTCCAGTCCCATCCAGCCGATGCAGCCGCCGTAGGGACCGCGATCCTGCGGTTCCAGATCGGCGATGATTTCCATGGCCCGAATCTTGGGAGCGCCGGACAGGGTGCCTGCCGGGAAAGTGGCCTGCAAAACGTCCACGCCGTCCAGCCCGTCCTTGAGCTCGCCTTCCACGTAGGAGGTGAGGTGCATGACATGGGAGAAACGTTCGACGTTCATGAATTTCTCCACCGTGACCGTGCCGGGTTTGGAGATGCGGCCCAGATCGTTGCGGCCAAGGTCTACGAGCATGACGTGCTCGGCGCGTTCCTTGGGATCGGCCAACAGCTCTTTTTCAAGGCGCATGTCTTCCTTTTCGGTCTCGCCTCTCCAGCGGGTGCCGGCGATGGGGCGAACTTCGAGGTGCCCCGCATCGGAGCGGACCATCATTTCGGGCGAGGAGCCGAGCAGGGTGGTGCCGCAGGTCTTGCCCATGGACGCGCAGTCCGGGAATTTCATGTAGAACATGAACGGGGAAGGGTTGGCCTGACGGAGACGGCGGTAAATGCGGAATGGCTCGTCAGGAACCGGGACAGTGAAACGGGTGGAGAGCACCACCTGAATGCACTCGCCCTCGGCGATGAGCTCTTTGCAGCGTTCCACGCCAGCCATGTATTCTTCCTTGCCGGGGTGGACCGTGGGAGTGCCCGCTTCCGGAGCGGTCAGGTCTGCGCCCCACTGGATCGGTGCCGGGGTCGGTGCTGCGCCTTCATCGAGACTCAGGTAGCAGCAGGAGTGGCGCAGGTGGTCGAACAGTACCAGCTGGCCGGGCAGGACCAGACACGCTTCGGCGTCTGCGGGTTTGCAGCATTCGGCGAGCTTGCGCTCGAACATGCCTGCCACACCGTAGCCAAAGTAGCCGTACAGGCCGCGGGTCAGGCCGGGGATGGTGTCCCTGCTGTTGCCGCCTTCGGTTTTCTGTTCGATGTTGAGGATTTCCGCGGCTTTCTTGATGCCGGGAAGAAAGTCCATGCCTTCCAGCTCTTTGAGTGGAGCGAGACGCTCGTCAGTGGCTTCCACCACGAGCTTGCCATCCACGGGGTGGAGCATGAGGCGATAGTCCCAGGCCATGAGGCTGTAGCGGCCCAGGCGGCCGTCGACTTCAGCGGATTCCAGCATGATGCCGGGCTGGTCGCCGACCAATCCCATAAATAGGGAAACAGTAGTCTGAACATCAGCCGGCAACCATTTGCCATGCTGTGTCAAAGTGATCTTATCCATTACTTTTTCTCCTGTTGACCCGGTTCCCGATAGCAGCGCAACTGCGTCGTTGCCGGGAGCAAGTCGGTCCTCATCGTAGTGCTGCTATGCCTGCGGGCAATCTTTTTCCGCCGTCTTGCAGCTGCACCACTCTTGAAAACCTCACGGTGTCAACATCGATAAATTGGTTTTGTTAATCGAGCGGGCTGGGAATAACCTCCCAACCTTTCACCTTTTTTCGATTCTCATATCTCTTTCACGTGCCGTTCATTGTCATCTCCTTGAATATGAACAAGGCCACACCCCGGTTTGAGGGTGCGGCCTTGGAAAAAACATTATCTATGCGATCGGCTGATAGCCGCACCCTTTAATATGATTCATTGTTACGCCACCACCACTGTGCGCGGTCGGCCAGCAGGTCGAGATCGCCGCCTGCAGCCACGCTCAGGTAGTTCATGAATTTACGGTTGGTTTCCTGCAAGTAGGGGTTGGCTTCGGAAATGATGCCGAACAACTCCATGTCCTGAGTAAGCATTTTACGTGCAGAATCAAGACGTCGCTGGAAAGACGGGGTCAGAAACTTGTCGATGCCGTCCACATCGCGGGCAGCGGCGAGGAAAGCCACGGTAGAGGTGAAGTTCAGGCCCTGAATGAAAGCCATGGCCCGATCATGTTCCTCGGCGGTGGAGGTGAAGCTCTCGTATCCGCAGGCATCCATTATGGTGGCCACCCGGTATGCATCACGGCGGTCTTCCTCACGACCGGCCATGACGGCCACGCGCGGGGTGAATCCTTCCGGAATAACTGGTCCGAACAGGGGGTGGGTCCCCACTATCGGACCGTCATATTTGTCGAGCATCACCTTCATGGGGTGTACCTTCACCGATCCTACGTCACACAGGATGGTAGGGGCGGACAGGTGGGGCAGCATCTGGTCCAGCACCGAGATCATGGCGTTGACCGGCACGCTCAGCATGAGCATGTCGCAATCGGTCAGCGCCGCGCGGACGTCATCGTCGGTATACGGACGGCTCAGCTCCGCAACTTCGATGCCGAGCGCGGTGAAGGCTTTGGAAAAAAGCCCTCCCATCTGTCCGTTTGCGCCAACGATGGCGATTTTGCTGAAACCTTCTAACTGCATGATGCTCTTCTTTCTCGTTGATATTCTTTTCGTGATTCTGGTTAGCCGACGATTTTGTTCCACTCGTCGAAGAAGCCGGGGAAAGACTTGCCAACACAGGACGGATTGTCAAGGTTCACTTCAATTCCGGCCAGCTGGAACAGGGACATGGACATGGCCATGCGGTGGTCGCCATAGGTCTTGAAGTCGATGGCATGCCCCTTGGGCAGACGGCCCGGACGCACGATGAGGGAGTCGCCCTCGATCTCGGTGATGGCCTGAGTGCGGGCCACTTCGTCGGCGCAGGCGGCCAGACGGTCGGTCTCCTTGATGCGCAGGTGGGCCACGTTCTCAATGATCGTGGGGGTGGAGGCAAAGGCCGCGGCAGCGGAAACGGTAGGGACCAGATCCGGGCAGCGGTTCATGTCCACGGTCACGCCGCGCAGGTTACTCGGCTCCACAAGGATGCCATCGAAGGTGACGTTGATCTTGGCACCCATCTGGCCAAGGATGTCCATGATGGCGCGGTCGCCCTGCAGGGAGTCGGCAGCCAGTCCCTTGATCAGAACAGGGCGTTTGCCCACGGCTCCTGCGGCCAGGAAGTAGCTGGCGTTGGACCAGTCGCCTTCCACGCGGTAGTCAGTGGCATCGTAGCCGGTAGGCTGAACGATGAACCGGATTTCACCCGGGGTCGCGCCTTTGACGGAGCGCCACGGCACTTCTTCCCACTTGCCTTTTTTCTTCAGTTCCACGCGGAACCCGGCCTTGAAATCTTCCATGATGCGCAGAGTGAGCGCAACGTAAGGCCAGGAGACGGCTTTCTTGCCGACCACGTTGATGGTTATTTCGTGATCAGCCAAGGGCGCACCCAGGAGCAGACCGGAGAGGTATTGGCTGCTTTCTTCCAGAGTGATGTCCACCGATTTTTTGGTGTAGCCCTTGCTGGTCATGATAAAGGGGAGGAACCCTTCATTCCCTTGATATTCGAATTTGGTGCCCAGTTTGGAAAGTGCGGCAGTGAGTTCGCCCATGGGGCGCTCGTGCATACGGGGTGCGCCGTGCACGTTGAAGGTGCCTTTACCGGCGGCGGCCACGGCGGTCATGATGCGGCAGGTGGTGCCGGATTCGTGCATGAACAGTTCGTGCGGCTCTTCATGCTTGTTCTTACCGTCGGCATTGCCGCCCGCGGGACCGGCTTCCATGCCGGTGACGATGAGCTTGTCGCCTTTGGGTTCGATCTTGGCGCCACAGGCTTCAAGGCAGCCTCTGGTGCGGGTCAGATCGTCGGAGTCCAGAGCGGACGAAACTTCGGATACGCCGTTGGCCAATGCCGCCGCGATCAGGGTGCGGTGGGAAAGGGACTTACTGGCAGGCGCGTTGATGATGATCGGTTCCTGGGTCATTGTCTTTCCTCCTGGGTGGGGTAGGCCCCGAGCACACGCAGGGTGTGGCATTGGTGACGGATGTCGTCGAGTACATCTTCGTATTTGTTGCCGCTGAAATCGAACTCGAGATCGGCGAAGAATACATATTTCCACTTTTCGCCCCGGAACGGACGGGACTCCAGCTTGGTCATGTTGATGCCCTGATGCGCCAGAGTGGTCAGCACCCGCGCCAGTGCGCCGGGGCGGTTGGGCAGGGTGAAGAGGATGGACGTCTTGTCGCGCTTTTCTTCCTTGGAAGGAGCAGAGCCGATGATGACGAAGCGGGTCCAGTTGTCCGGCAGGTCCTCAATGGAATCGGCCAGCAAGTTCATGCCGTGCATGTCTGCCAGCTTGGCGTGGCCTACCACGGCGGCGGCCTTTTTGCCTGCCACCACTTCGGCGGCCTCGGCGGAGGACTCCATGGGAATGGTCGGTACGCCCGGCAGATTCTTGTTCAACCACTCGCGGCATTGCCCCAGAGGTTGAGGATGGGAGTAGATGACCTCCACATCCTCAATCCTTTCCGCATTGGAGATAAGGGAATGGCTAATGCGGCTGAACACCTCGGCCTGAATGTAGACCTTGTACTTCATGAACAGGTCGACAACCTGACCGACGGTGCCCTCAATGGAGTTTTCCAGCGGGATGACACCCAGCTCCGCGCCTTCTTCGGCAACGGCCCGGAAAATTTCTTCAAAGTTGTTCTTGGGTGTCAGGGCTGCGGCCGAGCCCATGTGCTCGATGGCTGCAAAATAGGAAAAAGTGCCTTCAGGCCCGAGAAAAACGACACGCTCAGGGCGCTGCAGGTGACGCGAGGAGGACATGATCTCGCGGTAGATGGTGCGCAGATGCTTGTCCGGCAGGGGGCCGGGGCTGGAATCTGCGATTTTGTTCATGACTTCCTGCTCGCGGAACGGCTTGTAAATAGGCTCGTCGTTTGCGGCCTTCCATCGGCCCACGCCCAGGCTCACTTCGGCCCGCTTGTTCAGCAAGTCCACGATCTGTTTGTCCAGAGAGTCGATTTGTACCCTGAGATTTCCCAGATCGGGAACGTCGTTGTTCTTCTCGTTGTCTGCCATGGTTCTTTCTCGCATGTAGTAGCTCGATATGATTATACGAGCTTACTTTGAAATTCTTATATTAACATTATATAAAGATTGTAACGCGCCTTTATGATTCATCCGGATGGACGGAGAGGCCAGGAGCACCTCCCCGTCCACCAGTCGGAGGAGTTACCCTTCCACGATTTCTTCCTTGATGCGCATGCCGAAGTGGCGACCTGCTTCGTCGGTCTTGACCATGATCTTGTCGCCCTTCTTCAGGGTGACGACAGACACGGGTTCGCCCTTATCGGAGACGACGCGGATGGTCTCGGCATTCTGCAGGAACACCTGGCCTTCCTTGACGCCTTCGGACGTTTTGACTTCAGCCTTGATGAGCAGCATGGGGCGGATTTCCACTTTCACGCGGCCCACGGTGGCGATGGAGGTGGCTCCGTCTGCACCCACGATGAGGACGTCGGTTCCTGCGGCAAGCTCTTCGAGATAGGTAGTCTTGTCGCCGGGCATCTGGGCGTAGGCGTGAACCGCTCCGGCATTCACACGGAAGGGGCGGGCAGCAACATAGGGATTGGATTCGGTCTCGGCGTGGACGAGAAAAGAGAAGGCAGAGGAATTACCGATGAGCATTCCCTGACCCTTTTTGAGCATGGAGATGGTGTCCACACACACGCGGTGACCGAGGCCGGTAGATTCGATTTCAGTGACGGTGGCTACTTGGAGGTCCATGGTTCCCTGCGAGAGCTTGAGTTCGGAGACGATCTGCTTGAGATCGGTTGCGCCTTCGGGGAGGACAACCACGGTGTCGCAGCCGCGCTCGAGAATACCGGCGGCCAGAACTGCGCGGTCCAGATCCTCGCATTCAAGGGCGAGGGTATCAACCTGAGCGAGGATGTTCTCCACCGGGATGATCTCCCATCCCTGCTTGAGGACGACCTGCTTGCCTTCCTTGATGCCTTTGATGGCTACGTCTTCGTCGGACTTCTTGGTCAGCTCGACCACGGGCATGTCCTCGGGGGTGATGACCTTGATCTTGCTGAGAAGTTCCACGTCCTTGACGTGCTTCTTCTCGACCATCACGGCGTCAACGCCGGATTCGAGGGCTAGGGTGATCAGATCCTTGTTGAAGGGGACCGACTTGTAGATGACTTTTTTCATTGGAATGTACCGCTGTTATCCTTTGAGATGGTTGAGGGCCGTTTCAACAGTCTCGTCCTGATGGACAACCATGTTGAGGGCTTCGACAAGGCGGGTGGGGTCGTCGTGCTGGAATACGTTGCGTCCCACGGAAAGGCCTGCGCCGCCTGCTTCCAGTGAATCATGTACCATCTGAAGGAATGATTCGGTAGAGTCAAGTTTTGGTCCACCTGCTATGACCACTGGGATGCAGCAGGCGTCGCAGACCTTGGAGAAGGATTCGATGTCACCGGTGTAAGGAACCTTGACGATGTCCGCGCCGAGCTCGGTGCCCACGCGGGCGCAGTGGGCGACCACGGCCGGATCGTACTCGTCGGAAACCTTGGGGCCGCGTGCGTAGACCATAGCCAGCAGCGGGATGCCCCAGTTGGCGGCTTCCGAAGAGACTCTGCCGAAATCGTTCAGCATGGCGGCTTCGGTTTCATCGCCGAGGTTGCAATGGATGGAGATGGCGTCAGCGCCCAGGCGGATTGCATCCTCCACCGAGGCGACCAGGGACTTGGCGTTGGGGAAAGGAGACAGGGTAGTGGAGGCGGACAGGTGGACGATGAGTCCGATGTCTTTGCCTGAAGCGCGGTGTCCGCAGCGGACAAGGCCTTTGTGCTCGATGACGGCGTTCGCCCCGCCGTCAACGACCCTGCCGACTGCTTCGCGCATGTCCACTAGCCCGTCAATGGGGCCGACCGTTACGCCGTGATCCATGGGGACCACGATGGTGCGGCCTGTGTTCCTGTTAACGATTCTCTCCAATCTGATCGCTTTTCCGATGTGCATCTGTCTTCTCCTGTTTTTTGCCTCTTCGCCAGCCGGGACTCTCTCTCACGGTTCTCTCTCTTTCGTGTGGCTCGGCGGCTCGGGCAAAAAAAACAAGGGCCGCCGGCTTACGCCCGCGGCCCTTGAAGAGTTAGTTTGCTAGTTTGTTATGCCTTCACCAGGCTCACACTGCACCCCTTCCAAGACCACGAGCGTGGCTATACCAATACCAAAAATAAAAGTTGGAAAAGTATGCGGATAGGGGGGTGGTGAAGTTCATGGCCTTTTAGCTAGCACTGCAACGGTTGTTCTGTCAACAAAATAAAATGTTACAATTTCAATATGATATTATATATTACAATATAAAAGAGTGACCGGCGGTCATTTTGTGTAATTTGTTACGTTTGACAATTTTTGTGCAATTTTGACCTTTCAAAAATGTAGTAAATAACAAATTTGAAAAAAATCTAACAAAATGAAAACCGAGAAAATGGCTATTTTACAGGGTTGGCAATAAAAATTCACTTTGGCACGGCTTTTGATACAGGGGAGTCAGGTTTGAAACGCATTCCACTTTTAAGGAGGAGCATTGTAATGTTTTTGAGAAAGTCCCCGACCCCCGTATCCCGCAAGACCGCCATCGCCGTGGGCGCGATGGTTGCAGTCCTTGCCCCCAGCCTCGCCTTTGCTGAAGAGGTTGAACTCATGACCCAGTTCCATGGTAATGTACTGTGGACCCTGGTCGCCGCCATCCTGGTTT
The DNA here is from genome assembly GCF_012516435.1 of Pseudodesulfovibrio sp. zrk46. Taxonomy (NCBI): domain Bacteria; kingdom Pseudomonadati; phylum Thermodesulfobacteriota; class Desulfovibrionia; order Desulfovibrionales; family Desulfovibrionaceae; genus Pseudodesulfovibrio; species Pseudodesulfovibrio sp. zrk46. The sequence continues at coordinate 391,303 of NZ_CP051216.1, read as the reverse complement.
TCCTCATGCAGGCAGGTTTCGGTTGCGTCGAGGCCGGTTTTACCCGTGCCAAGTCCGCCGGTAACATCATGATGAAAAACTTCCTGGATTTTTCCGCCGGTTCCGTCATCTTCTTCCTGTTCGGTTTCGGCGTCATGTTCGGCGTGGACGCCAGCGGCTTCATTGGCACCAGCGGTTTCGGCCTCGCCGGTGTTGCTGAAGGCGATCTGTCCTGGACCTACACCTTCTGGTTCTTCCAGTCCGTGTTCGCCGCTACTGCCGCTACCATCGTCTCCGGTGGTATGGCCGAGCGCACCAAATTTGGTAGCTATATCATTGTATCCATCGTCCTGACCGGCCTCATCTACCCCATCTCCGGTCACTGGGCCTGGGGCTCTCTGTGGCTCGGCGACGATGGCGCTGGCTGGCTCGAAGGCCTCGGTTTCTGTGACTTCGCCGGTTCCTCTGTAGTTCACTCCGTAGGCGGTTGGATCGCTCTGGCTGGTGCCATGGTTCTCGGTCCCCGTATCGGCAAGTACACTGAAGACGGCAAAGCAAAGGCCATCCCCGGTCACAACATTCCTCTGGCAGGCCTCGGTGTCTTCATCCTCTGGTTCGGTTGGTTCGGCTTCAACCCCGGTTCCACCACCACTGCTGACGGCTCCATCGGTTTCATCGCCATGAACACTTCTCTGGCAGCTTGCGGCGGCGTACTCGGCGCCATGGTTATCTCCTGGTTCCGTTTCGGCAAGCCTGACATCTCCATGACCATGAACGGCGCCCTGGCTGGCCTGGTTGGTATCACCGCTGGTTGTGCCACCGTATCCCCCGGCGGCTCCATCATCATCGGTCTCATTGCTGGTCTGCTCGTTGTCCTGTCCATCGAATTCATCGACAAGGTCCTGAAGATTGACGATCCCGTCGGCGCATCCTCCGTTCACGGTGTGTGTGGTGCCTGGGGTACCCTGGCCTGCGGTCTCTTCAACACTGACGGCGGCCTGTTCTACGGCGGCGGCGTTGGCCTCCTCGGCGTACAGCTCATCGGTGTAGGTGTCTTCTTCGTCTGGGCATTCGGTACTGGTTACATCCTGATGTCCGTCGTCAAGGCCATCTTCGGTATCCGCGTCAAGAAGGACGAAGAACTCAAGGGTCTGGACATCGCCGAGCACGGCTCCGAGTCCTACAACGGCTTCCAGCTCTTCAGCAACGAATAGTCTGACAGCCAAGATAAGACCAACAGCCATATCATAAGGAGATATAAGAAAATGAAGCTCATCATAGCATACATCAGGCCCGAAAAGCTCAACGACGTGAAGCAGGCCCTGTACGCCAAGGAAATCTACTCCCTGTCTGTAACAAACATCCTCGGCTCCGGCCGCCAGAAGGGATTCACTGAAACTTACCGCGGTGTGCAGATGGAAGTGAATCTGCTCAAAAAGGTCCGCCTCGAAATCGGCGTCAACGACGACTTCGAAGCCCCGGCCATCGAAGCCATTAAGTCTGCAGGGCAGACCGGAAATGAAGGTGATGGCGTAATCTTCGTCACCGAACTGGCCAAAGCCATGCGTATCCGCACCGGAGAAGATGGAATCCTGTAATCATCAACCGTAAACACCACGCTTCGTTTAGGCGGGAAACAACAGACCGACGAGAATCGTCGTAGTCCCGAGTCGCACCCGCCATAGCCTCCCGGCACTCGGGACAGGAAGCACAAAGTGGATTGCGAAAACTGAAGGAGCCGGGGCGGCTCAGCCGCCCCGGCTCTCTGATTGCCAACCATTAAAACACGAATTTAAGCCTGAATTTCTGAGTTTTATCTGTCGTATAAGTAGTAAGTCCAATGTTTACCACCGTGCCCGATCTCGAAAAGATATTAGAAGAAGAGTCCATACTTACCCATTTTCAGCCCCAGGTCTCGCTTAAGCGCAAGGCCGTCATCGGACTGGAAGCGTTAAGCAGAGGATTCGACCCCGAAAGCGGAGAAATTGTACCTCCAACCCTGCTGTTCGGTCAGGCCCGGGACGCGGCATCCCGGCTCGCTTTGGACCGGGTCTGCCGAACAAAAGCGGTTGAAGCCTTTGCCCCCCTGCATCGCAAGGACAAGTCCGTGATGCTCTCCATGAATATCGATGCATCCTGCATCACCGAGGCTACACGGGGTTCCAATCATCTGCTCAAGCTCATCAAGCGTTGTGGCGTCAGCCCCAATAACGTTATTATCGAGATCATCGAGTCCCGTTGCGACGACGAGAACGCACTCATGGAGTTCGTCCGGTTCTATCGCAAAAAGAACTTCCTCATTGCACTGGATGACGTTGGAGCAGGTTTTTCCAACCTCGACCGTATCCCGATGATTCAGCCCGATGTCATCAAGTTGGATCGCTCACTCATTTCCGGTGTGGATAAGCACTTCCACAAGCTTGAAGTGGTGCGCAGTTTCGTGCAGATGTCCAACCGTATCGGCAGTCTTGTATTGGCCGAAGGCGTGGAGACAAGCGGCGAGGCCATGTGCCTGCTCGGTAACGGTGTTGATGTCTTTCAGGGCTTTTTCTTTGCGCGTCCCGCGCCCGGCCTTGATGCCGTGCCCGGAATGGCCGAAAAAGTACACGCCCTGGCAGAGAAGCATCGTGAACAGCGGACCCGTCATTTCGCGGAAGAGAAACGCGTCTTCAAGAATTACGATTTGTTGATGCTGACCATGTGTCACTCTCTGGCGGATACCCCCTCAAGAGGTATTGATAAGGCGTTGACCCGCTTCATTGATACGTACCCCAGTGTCGAGTGTCTGTATGTGCTGGATATGAAAGGACGTCAGGTAAGTGATACTTTGTGCAATCCCAGCAAGCTGAAGAAAAGCCGTCGCTTCCTGTACGAGCCCGCACGTCTTGGCGCAGATCATTCCCTCAAGGAATATTTCCTGCCGGTTCAGGCCGGGTTGGAGAAGTTCACTACTGAACCGTACATCTCGCTTGCCTCGGGTAATCTCTGCATCACCATTGCCCATGTCTTTTACCACAAGGCTAGCGGCCGCCATCTCATCCTGTGCTCCGACATGAGCCGCGAGGACGCCTGCGCCTGTTATCTTTAGAACGGCTGTTTAGGCTGCGGCCTACTCATTCATTGCTTTCCGTGGGGTAAGTGTATATTCCTGTGCCTGAAACGTACGGCGCGAATCATGGTTTTTCGCGAATCGCGACGCCATCGTTTCCACAGGCAATATCATGTCGTACTCCTATAGAGATTTCATTTTCGGAGAGTTGCAGGAACTCGAACAGCAGAACCTTGTCCGCAGGATTCCCCCTGTGGAGAGTGGTGCTGACAAGTGGCTGCAGTATGACGGCAAGCAACTGCTCAACCTCGCGTCCAACAATTATCTTGGATTGGCCGGGCGGCCGGAATTGAAACAGGCCGCCATCGACGCCACGGAAAAGTATGGCACCTCCAGCGGAGCGTCCCGCCTTATCAGCGGCAACTACTCGCTGTTTGATGAGTTGGAGCAGGAGCTTCGCGAGTTCAAGAAACAGGAAGACGCCCTGGTGGTCGGCTCCGGTTTCACGGCCAACCTGATGATTCTGTCTACGCTGGCCGACAGGCATACAGTCGTTTTCTCCGACAAACTCAATCATGCATCCATAGTGGACGGTGTCCGTTTGTCCGGCGCAAAGCATGTTCGTTATCGTCATAATGACATGGAGCACCTTGCCGCGCTGATGGAAAAGCATGCCGACGCGCCAAGAAAGTTGCTTGTCACGGATTCCGTTTTCTCCATGGACGGTGATCTGGCAGAACTGACTGCCATAGTGGAACTGTGCGAACGCTATCAGGTGTTGTCTGTAATAGATGAAGCGCACGCTGCCGGAGTTATGGGCAAGGGGCGTGGACTTGCCGCCGAACTCGGTCTTTCTGATCGGATAGATGTTCACATGGGGACCTTCAGCAAGGGGCTCGGTTCTTACGGGGCCTATGTGGCTGGCAAGTCGGATATTATCGAATTTCTGCGTAACAAGGGACGACCCTTCATTTTTTCTACCGCCTTGCCTCCCGCAACCATCGGGGCAAATCTGGCGGCGGTTCGTCTTGTTCGCAGTGAGCCGGAGTTGGGTGAGCGCCTTGGTGTCATGGCAGGTGATGTGCGCAGATTCCTGCAACAACTCGACTTGGATACCGGGCCGTCGCAGACTGCCATCATTCCTGTTATTCTCGGTGAAAACGAGGCCGCGCTCAAGGCGCGAGACATGCTCATGGAGCAGGGGATCTATGTCGGTGCCGTCCGCCCGCCCACTGTGCCGCAGGGGACAGCCCGCTTACGGATCAGCTTGCGCGCGGACTTGACTGATGCGGACTTGAGCCACTTCAAACAGGCCGTATCCCGGATGGTGGACAGCCTTGATTAACGATTTTCTCTTTGTGTCCGGCTGGGCCGGCTATCCGGAATTGTTCCCTGCCTTGAAAGGCAAGGGCGAATTCCTCATGCCCTTTGTGCGGCATAGCGAACGTGAAATATTCGAGCGCTTTGAATCTTCCGAGGCGTCGACGCTCATCGCATGGTCCACTGGTGCCCACATGGCGTTGAAACGATGGAGTCGTGTGGTGGAGCGGTTTGATCGTATCGTACTGCTTGCTCCATTTCTTGGGTTCACGGATTACACTGCTGACAAGATCGTCAAACTGATGATTCGTGGCATGAAACGCGACCCGCAGAGCGTTATTGACGGGTTTCTTGCCAATTGCGGATTCCGTGGCACGGTTCCCTTTGATCCGGCCGACACGGAAAGTCTGATTGAAGGGTTGGAATATTTGCGTACCTCACGCGCGGCAGCTTCCCATCTGGGAGCGGAAAAGACTGTGCTTGTTCACGGCGAGCATGACCGGATCGTGGCCCCGCTGGCTTCGGAAGATATCTGGGAAACCATGCCCAAGGCTTCCTACATGGCCCTGACATGCGGGCACTGGATTGCAGACAATGACATTATCGACATCGCTTTCCAAAGATAGCATCCGCCGCGCATTCGACCGGGCGAGGGATACGTACGCCAAGGCCGCCAAGGTGCAGGCCGAGGTTGCGCTGAAGTGTGCCGGACATGTTCCGGAGGGCGAGTATCCTGCCGTTATCGAGATCGGTGCGGGGGGCGGCGTCCTGACCAGGCATATCGCGTCTCGTTGTCAGCACGACAGATACGTGGCCGTGGATATCTCCCCGGAAATGTTGTCGCAGGTTAACCTGCGCATGCTCTCTAATCCGGAACTGGTGATGGCCGATGCCGAGTGTCTCAAATTGTCACAAGACAGCTTTGACCTGCTGGTGAGTTCGTCCACAATGCAGTGGTATCATTCGCCAGAAGTCACCATTCATGACAACCTCAAGCTGCTGCGAAACGGTGGTTTCTTCTCCCTTTCCATCTTTGTAGAAGGAACCTATGCCGAGTTTGCCAAGGCCTCTGCTGCTACCGGCTTCGGCTCCATGCTTCCCATGCGTCCGGCAGAGTTTTTCATTGAAATTCTGCAGGATGCCCACGTGACAGATGTGCAGTGGGAGCAGACAAGCTATACCTGTCACTATGCCAGTGCATCCGATATGCTGCGTGCTCATCGTTCCACCGGAGCCACTGCAACGGGCGGGGACAAGCAGCCATCCAAGTCGGCGTACAAGGAGTTTATCAACTACCTTGAGCGATTCCGCGTCACTGATGGTATCCCTTCGACCTCTTCCATTCTCTATCTTTGGGGCCGCCGCTAGCCCATTTACAAAAAAAAGGCCTGCGACATTGCCGCAGGCCTCGTGGTTTGATCAGTTCGACGTGTCTTACATGTCGAGGATCTTCTTGGCGGTTTCATCCATGATATCGGTGATGAAACGGATGCCGGTTTCCTGTTCGGTTTCGCGGTTGCCGGAGGCAATGTCGTTGCGACCGATTTCCTGCAGGGAGAACTTGCGCGCACCGCACAGGAGCTGCTGCAGCTCTGCGGACAGTTTGTCCACCAGACACCAGATGGCGACCGCACCCAGCGGCACGTTCTTCATCTCATCCTTACCGACATGTTTCTCAACGTCGGAGTAGCAGGCGAAGATTTCTTCAGCAGACTGCCCGTACTTGGCAACAGCGGCGGGGAGCTTGTCCCAGTTGCCGTTGACCGCAGCCTTGCGCTCGGGGTTGAGCACGCCTTCGATGTTGGAGCCGAGGAAGCCGGGGATCATCATGCCGCGGCCCATGCAGATCATCTTGGCGTAAGGACCGCCGAGGGCGAGGCCCTTGAAGATGTCGCTGCCTTTGGCAAAACCACCGGCGAAAGACATATCCACTACGCGCTTGCCCTTGGCGGCGAGGCGGGAAGCGTATTCATGCGCCTTGGAGTGGAGCAGGATGGAGGGGACGCCCCAGCTTTCCATCATGTTCCACGGGCTCATGCCGGTGCCACCGCCGGAGCCGTCCATGGTGAGCAGGTCAAGTTCTGCTTCGGAGGCGAACTTGATGGCCATGGCCAGCGCTTCCATGCCGTAGGAACCGGTCTTCAGGGAGATGCGCTTGAAGCCGAGTTCGCGCAGGTACTTGACGGAGTTCATGAACTCGTCGCGAACCTGTTCGTAGGTGGCGAGGTTGGTGTAGCCGAGGCGGCTGTGGCGGGCGAAGTGCTTGATGGAGCCGCGATTGTAGCCGTCGATGACTTCGGGCTTTTCCGGATCGGGATCCACGAGGTAGCCACGTTTCTTCAGGAACTGGGCGTACTCGATGCTGGTGACTTCGATCTCGCCGCCGATGTTCTTGGCGCCCTGACCCCACTTGAGTTCGATGATGACCTTGTCGCCGTACTTCTCGGCCACGTATTCGGCCACGCCGTTGCGGGTGTCCTCAACGTTGAGCTGCACGATGATTGCGCCGTAGCCATCGTAATAGCGCATGTAGGTGTCGATACGGCGTTCCAGCTCGGGAGCCTTGGAAATGCGGCCGTTCTTGATCTCGGATTCGCGGTCCACGCCGACAACGTTTTCACCGACAACGATGGGTGCGCCAACCAGCGCGCAACCGGAAGCAAAAGCGTCCCAGTACTTGGCGGCGATGAAGGTGGAACCGAGGGCGCCGGTCATGAAGGGAACTTTACATTTGGTAGTCTCTTTGGCGCCGAAGGATGTCTCCAGAGAAACATCAGTGAAAAGCAGGTCCTTGTCGGTGCAGGGAGCGCCCATGGCACCGTAGTTCAGACCCTGAATTCTGAGGGAGTTGTAGGAAACGCCCACGTGGGTGGTGTTGCCGCTGCCTGCGGTGACAAGACCGAAGTCGCGGGGGTACAGCACTTCGCGGCCACGCAGGGAGGAAAGCCAAGTCTCACATTTGCCCTGACAATCGGCCCGGCACAGGGTGCACAGACCTGAATCAATGGCGTTACCGCGGTTTACGCTTCCTAATACGTCATTACTTTTTGGGAAGTTCGTCAATTTCTCTCTCCAAATAGGTGTGAATGAATGTTCAAATGAATAAAGTGGCAAGTTTGTAACAAAGCAAAATGCCGAAGTCATCTTAAATCGACAAAAACGACAATTATTACATACAAAAATGTATGCCGGGCAGAATTGCCCCACCTTTTTGTTTGATGTGAAGCTCAGGTCGTGGCAAGGTCCTGAATATGCGGTTGTATTTAATAGCGTTGTTACTCTTTGGCGTCTTCCTGCCGGGCCTTATGGCTGCACCGGCAGGAGCAGAAGAGTTGCGTGTTGCATATATCAAATACCCTCCCTTTAATTATCCCAAGGATGGCAAGGCTCATGGCACAGCCGTGGAGCTTGTCCGACAAGTTTGTCAGAAGCTCGGTCTCGAGCCTGTTTTTCAGCCTCTGCCGTTTGCGCGTTTGCTTTATGAGATGAAAACAGGAGAGGTGCACTGCGCCGCCAACCTCTATTGGAATGAGGAGCGGGCACAATATATGGAATACGTGCCGTTCAGCTCCATCTATGAAGAGATCGTCGTGTACGTGAACAACGCCAGCGGATTTCGGCCCGTCGTGCTGGATGACCTGCATGGTCATGATGTCGGCGCGGTGCGCGGCTACCATTATGGCGAAGGCGTGCTGGAAAAACTGGGCGGAAATGTGGTTTTTGTCAAAGACAGCCACACCCTGTACAAGATGCTTGCTGAGGGGCGGTTTGATGTCGCGTTGGGCAACCGCTATGGTGGCGCGGCTGTGCTCAATGAACTGGGGCATCGGGACAAGGTCCGCGTCATGTTTTCCTTGGCGCGGCAGCAGTTCTTCGTGGCTTTTTCCAAGACGCTGGGTGCCAAGGGCCATGCGTTGGCCAACCAATTTGCGATTGAGATGCAACGCATTGCGAAGGAGAATGGAGAGAGCGAAGACTAGTCCTCTCGCATGACATATTTCGAAAAATGAAAAGGCCCCGGCAGCATGTGCTGCCGGGGCCTTTGTTGTGTCGCTTTGATGATCGACTAGATCTTGCAGGCAGTGCGGAGATCGTCGACAGCGTCGGTCTTTTCCCAGCCGAACTCGGGGAGCTCGCGACCGAAGTGACCGTAGTTGGTGGACTTCTGGAAGATAGGCTTGCGCAGGTCCAGGCGTTCCAGGATGTAGTAGGGGCGCAGGTCGAAGACTTCGTTGACAGCCTTGGTCAGCTGTTCGTCGGAGACCTTGCCGGTGCCGCGGGAGCAGACAACTACGGAGACGGGATCGGCAACACCGATGGCGTAAGCGATCTGGACTTCGCACTGGTCGGCCAGGCCGGAAGCAACGACGTTCTTGGCAACGTAACGAGCCATGTAAGCGCCGGAGCGGTCGACCTTGGACGGGTCCTTACCGGAGAATGCGCCACCGCCGTGGGCACCTGCACCGCCGTAGGTGTCGTTGATGATCTTACGGCCGGTCAGACCGCAGTCGCCGACGGGGCCACCGATAACGAAACGGCCGGTGGGGTTGATGTAAGACTTGAGTTTATCGTCGATCAGGTCCTCGGGCAGGGTCTTGAGGACGACTTCACGAAGGATGTCTTCCTGCAGCTGGCCGAGTTCGACGCCTTCAGCGTGCTGGGAGGAGACAACAACGTTGTCGATGCGCACGGGCTTGCCGTTGTCGAATTCGACGCAGACCTGAGTCTTGCCGTCGGGGCGCAGGTAGTCCAGAACGCCTTCCTTGCGCACGTCGGTGAGGCGCTTGGAGAGCTGGTGAGCGTAGTAGATCGGGGTGGGCATCAGGGTCGGGGTCTCGTTGGTGGCGAAACCGAACATCATGCCCTGGTCGCCTGCGCCCTGTTCTTCGGGCTTCTGGCGGTCAACGCCCTGAGCGATATCCGGGGACTGCTTGTCAATGGAGGAGATGACAGCGCAGGTTTCCCAGTCAAAGCCCATGTTGTCGGCAGAGTTGTAGCCGATGTCCTTGATGGTGGCGCGGACGATCTCCGGGAAATCTGCGTAAGCAGTAGTGGAAATCTCACCGGCGATGAAAGCCATACCGGTGGTGACCAGGGTTTCGCAGGCCACGCGAGCCATAGCGTCCTGACCAATGATGGCATCGAGGATTGCGTCGGAAATCTGGTCGGCGACTTTGTCGGGGTGACCTTCAGTAACGGATTCGGAAGTGAACAGATACTTGCCTTCAATCTGCATGAGAGAGTCCTCCTAAAGTTGATTCGGAAGTGTTGTCACTATCGGATCAACTTTGATGATGGTTTTAAAATGTGTGACGTCTAGAAATCGGGAGTGAGGTCGCACTCGAGAATTTCATCAACGGTGTTGTTTTTGCCAGCGACGATGACGCGGGGCTTCTTGGTGTGTGCCTCGCTCTCGTCCAGCCACATGTAAGTGGCGATGATAACGCGCTGTCCGACCTTGCCCTTGTGTGCGGCGGCACCGTTGAGACAGATCTCTCCGGGGGCGCCGGGGATGGCGTAGGTGGTCAGGCGTTCTCCATTATCCAGGTTGTACACATCCACCTGTTCGTAGGGCAGAATGCCAACCTGTTTCATCAGCTTGGTGTCGATGGACAGGCTGCCCCGGTACTCCAGATTCGCCATGGTGATGGTGGCGCCATGAATCTTGGCGCTCAGAAAACAGCGTTTTGCCATTTTATACCTCAATCAACAGGTTATCGATCAGTCGAGCCTTGCCAACTTGCACGGCTACGGCCACCAGGACAGGAACGGTGATCTCGTCCACAGGGACAATGGCTTCGGGGTCGACGACTTCAATGTAATCCACCGTGCTCATGGGAATGGCGGCGGAAAACTCATCTTTCAAAAATTTCTTCACAGCGTCCGGATTACGTTCGCCGGACACCACCTTATCGGCAGCTTTCTGCAAACCTTGACGGATGCCGGGTGCGGCAGCGCGTTCTTCTTCGGTGAGGTAGGCGTTTCGTGAGCTCATGGCCAGGCCATCTGCCTCGCGAATAATCTCGTGGCCGATGAGTTTCACCGGGATGTCCAGATCGCGCACCATGCGTCGGATGATGGCGAGCTGCTGCCAGTCCTTTTGCCCGAAAACAGCCAGATCAGGCTGGGTGAGCATGAACAGCTTGGTGACAACGGTGCACACTCCGCGGAAGTGACCGGGACGGGCCGAGCCGCACAGGTGCTGGCCCAGTTCGGGCACATCGATCCATGTGGCGTGGTCCGGGTGGTACATGGCGTCCGGAGCCGGCGCGAAAAGTATATCCGTACCTTGGGACTCTGCCTTGGCGCGGTCGCCCTCGAAATCGTGGGGGTACTTGTCCAGATCCTCGTTCTCCCCGAACTGGGTCGGGTTCACGAACAGGGTTACTACCAGCTTGTCGCATTCGGGCCGTGCACGCTTCATCAGCGCAAGGTGTCCGTCATGAAAAAAGCCCATGGTCGGCACCAGGCCTATGGTGAGGCCTTCCTGCCGCCATTTCAGGCATTGCTTCTGGAGCTCTTTGGGGTCACGAATTATCTGCATTGTTTCCATCGTTAATAGTGGAACTGACAGGGACAGCTATAATAGTCAAGAAAAAAATAACTATATCAAGATGCATTGATATAGTTCAAATTCAATTCTATCAAATATGAGTGACTGAGGGAAAGTTTTCTCGCTCTATGCCGGGAGCGAACCCCAACTTTTATTTGAGAAAAAATGCAGGGGGATGTACGTTTCCGGGCATGAGGACCATAAAAGACATTTTCGCGGACGAGTCGTTGTCTTTCACGCCGCAGGAATTGATCGATTTCGAACATACGATCAAGGACTGCATCAGTGAATTTCTGCCGTTCACATCCTACAGCCTCTTCTTCCCTAGGGGAAACAAGGGGACGCCTGTGCCCGAACCGGAGTATAGGGCCGAGGACAAGGAGCTCGTCCTGCCGTTGGTCTTTCAGGATCGCATGCTTTGCTACTTCATTGCCAAAGGCGTGAAGCTGAAAGCGCCGTCCACCGCTCCCAAGTACATCATGGCGCTGGCTACCGCTGTCCTCGAGAAGATCGCTCTATATAAAAAGAGTGTGACCGAACCGCTGACCGGCCTCTACTCCCGCGATTATTTCTTTGATGAGTTGGCCAACTCCATCGATCAGGTGCAGGGGTGCATCGCCCACGGCAGTTGCCGGGCAGGGGTAGAAGGTAACACCGCCGAAATGGCTTTTTCCGGTACACTGGGCGTCATCTTTCTCGACCTCGACAATTTTCAGACCATCAACGAGCGCTACGGCTACCTGACTGGCGATGACATCCTGTCCGAAGTAGGCCGCCTGTTGAGTATGGTCTGCCCCAAGTATACGACCGTGTCCCGCTTCGCCAACGACAAGTTCGCCGTCCTCGTGCCGGACGCCAAGCCGCGTTCCTGCTTCCAGCTTTCCGAGGTTATTCGCTCCGGTATTTCCAAGCTTTCATTTACCGATGATATTACCAAGGACACCATCACCCTGACCGGTTCTCTCGGTTTCGTTAATTACCCGCAAGGGTTGGAGGGCGGCCAGTTCCGCCGGACTCCTTCCGAGCAGGCCCGCATGCTGGTGCGCAAGGCGCGCAAGGGCGTGGGCGTTTCCAAGGATCAGGGCCGAAACCGCGTGTTCGGCTATGGCGATATCCTTACCAAGGGCGGCCGTGTCATCGAGAAGCTGCCCATGGACCGCATGGTCGTGTCCATTGGTGAAACTGTCGGGGCCAAGGTGGGCCAGCGGTTCCTGCTGCGCGCGCCCAAGTCCGGTGCGGCTGCATCTGCCACCCTGTCTCAGGACGAACGCCTGTCCGGCCGTTACCCCGCCATGTACAAGGGCGAGGTCGTTCTGGTCGAAGTGCAGGAAGAGCTCTCTTTTGCGGAAGTACTCCATATCGCGGACCCGACATGGACCGTGGAACCCGGCGATCGTCTCAAGCTCATTGAAGGAGATGAATCGCTGTTCGCGGTACAGCCGGAAGTGGAAGATGCCGCTGTTCGCAAGGATGCAGCCCGACTGGTTTCCTACAGTGACTTCGCGGCTCATCTGACTACGGTTCGTCAGGAGAGCGAGCAGTTTGGTCTCTCTCTGATCCGTATTCTGGATCAGCCTGCCGACTCGGACGACAACTATCAGGAAGCCATGGACCAGATGGTCTCCGGTGTGGCCAACATTGCCCGCGCCGTGCTTGGTGACAAGGCGTACGGTGGCCGCTTCGGCCTCAACGGCATGATCTTTTTCCAAGAGGATGTGGACTGCGAGACCCTCATGGAGCGCACGCTGGAGATTGAAAAGCGGGTGGCCGACACCTTGTCCTTCAAAGTCTCCATCGGTTCGTCCTGCTATCCTTTCCTGAATTACAAGCGGGCAGACATTCTCGAAAATTGCCGAAAGGCCCTTGATCACGCCATGCTGCTGCCCGAGCCTTGCGTTGCCGTGTTTGATTCCATTTCACTCAATCTTTCCGCAGACCGCCGTTTCATGGATGGCGATGTGTATGGCGCCATTGACGAGTTCAAGCTGGCGCTTCTTGATGATGACGAGAACCTGCTGGCTCGCAACTCGCTGGGCATCTGCTTCGCTCAGTTGGGACGGTTTGAGGATGCGCGCACGCATTTTGAAGAAGTCATCGCCATTGATGACAAGGATATTCTCGCCCTCTACAATCTGGGCTGGGCCAACCACAGTCTGGGCGATCTGAAGAAGGCGGAGGCAGCATATCGCCAGTGCCTGAAAGCAGACCCGGCCCATGTCTATTCCCTGATGCGACTTGGTTCCATTGAAGAGAAGGGCGGCAACTACAAGAAGGCTGCCGAACTCTACAAGCAGGCCATGGAGCAACCCGGCGGGGAGCGCATGGTGCTTCGTCCTTTGGCCCGTGTCTCTTACGTCCTTGGCGATATCGAGGATACCCGTGAATATCTCCACCTCGCGCTCAATGCCGACCACAACGATCATCAGGCCATGCATCTGCTCGCCCGACTCTACCTCGATCAGGGTGAGGACCCACAGATCGCGGAAGTGCTCGCTCGCCAGTCTTCGGCACTGTCGCCGGGCAAGGATATCTACTGGGATGTGTTGGTAGAGGCCTTGGAAGCACAGGGCAAGAGCGAGGAAGCCGCCAAGGTCAAAGCCCGCGCTGCTGGGTAGAAAATACTCTCCATACAATCACGAGGGAGAGGGGGATGGTCATATGCGGATCATCTCCCTCTCCTATTTCATTATAGGACGAGTATTAGTTTTACTAATTTTTTGCTGCACCTTGCGCTGCTGCGTGGTAAAGCGAAAGTGTTTGTTTTGAATCAGTTGGTTGGAGAGTTTTCATGAATCAGAGAGAAGAAAGACCATTACCCATTCGCTACCTGCTTGCATCCTTCAATGAGTTTTTCAAGATGGAGGCCGCGGGCGGTATTGCCTTGATGATATGTACTGTGGCCGCCCTTGTGTGGGCCAACTCGCCGTGGGCTGAGAGTTATTTTACCCTGTGGCAGACCAAGCTCACCGTTGGAATTGGGGATTGGATGCTGTCCAAGCCCGCCATTCTGTGGATCAATGATGGACTCATGGCGATCTTCTTCTTCGTGGTGGGGCTGGAGATCAAGCGCGAACTCCTGGTGGGTGGATTGTCCACCCCGAGCCAGACCGTTATGCCTGTGGCCGCAGCCATCGGTGGTATGGTCATTCCGGCGATTTTCTTTGTCGCTCTTAATATGGGTGAGGAGTCCATTGGCGGTTGGGGCATCCCCATGGCCACGGATATCGCCTTTGCCTTGGGGATTATGTCTTTGCTTGGCAGTCGTGTGCCTGTGGGGCTCAAGATTTTTCTCACCGCAGTCGCCATTGTTGACGATATCGGTGCCATTCTGGTCATCGCGTTGTTTTACACCACGTCGTTGGACCTGACTGCGCTGACCGTTGGTGTGGTAGTGCTCGTCATGATGGCCGTGCTCAATCTGCGCTGGCGCATTCGGCACTCCATTCCCTATCTTCTGCTTGGAATCATTGTCTGGTTTGCCTTCCTCAAGTCAGGCATCCACGCCACCATTGCGGGTGTATTGGCCGCCATGACCATCCCGGCCGGAACGCGCATGAACTGCACCAATTTCGTGGAGAAGCTTCGCAACGCTGCCGAGACCTTTGAGATGGCTATTACGCCGGGCAAGACCGTGCTTACCAACAGGGAACAGCAGATGGCGTTGCACTCCATGGAGCACGCCTATGATGACGCAACCACCCCGTTGCAGAACATTGAGCATGCCCTACACCCGTGGGTTGCGTTCTGCATCATGCCGATTTTTGCCCTCGCCAATGCCGGCGTGGCATTTGAAGCAGATATCTTTCAGGACCTGGTGACACCGGTTTCCATGGGAATCTTCATCGGCTTGGTGGTAGGAAAGCAGGTCGGTGTAACAGGGGCATGCTGGCTGGTACACAAGCTTGGACTGGCTCAGTTCCCGGACCGCACCACCATGATACATCTTTGGGGCGCAAGTTGCCTTGCAGGTGTCGGTTTCACCATGTCCATCTTCATCGCCAACCTCGCCTTTGATGACGGTTCACGACTGGTCGAGCTCTCCAAGATTGCAATCTTGTTCGCCTCGCTGGCTGCAGGGGCACTTGGTTATTGTATCCTGAAGTACATGGCGCCGGACGCCTCAGGCGGGGAGAGTTCAGAAGATTAACGCTGTAACAGCGTTGTGGAACGGGGGTAGAAGCCGTATTTTTCGTAAAAGGAAAAGGCCGCTTCATTACCATAGACCACATTGATGGACTTGGTGATGGCTCCATTCTCATCCATCCAATCCAGGGCGGCACGCATGAGCGTGTCGCCCATTTTCATGCTGCGGTACAGCTCGTCCACATAGATGGATTCGATCTCCCCATGAAAGTCATTGCCTAATGAGGCCACGCAATAGCCGATGAATTTGCCTTTCAGGCGAATGAGGAAGATGCGGAGTTCGCCAAGGGTCGCCTTGCTTTGAAGGTACGCCTTGCGGTCTTTGAACTCGTAGCATTCAAAATCGAGTCGGAAATGCGGCGCGACTTGGGCGTGGAGCTTGTTGAGGGCCTCCCACATGGGGCGGATGTCATCCAGGCGCTCTGTGCCGCCAACAACGAGTTCCGGGAGTAGCATGCTAGAAATCCATCAGTCCTAAAGGATCAAGGGTGTTTTCCTCTTCGCGCACAAAGGTGGCGACATCGAAGAAAAGGTCCTTTTCCACACTGGTCAGACGCCATCTGCCGCCGGAACCAAAGGCGTTCCACAGTTCGGTGTG
The DNA here is from genome assembly GCF_012516435.1 of Pseudodesulfovibrio sp. zrk46. Classification (NCBI taxonomy): domain Bacteria; kingdom Pseudomonadati; phylum Thermodesulfobacteriota; class Desulfovibrionia; order Desulfovibrionales; family Desulfovibrionaceae; genus Pseudodesulfovibrio; species Pseudodesulfovibrio sp. zrk46. The sequence goes on along the minus strand of NZ_CP051216.1, from coordinate 375,661 downwards.
GATGCCCTGACGAACCTTGAAGCTGACGGACTGGACTTCGGGGTCCGAGCCTTCCAGGTGGGTCTGCATGAGCGGCACCAGGCCGCAGGTAACGTGCTGTACGTCGATGATTTCAGGCTGGGTTTCAGTGGAAGCGGTTTCAGTCGTCACGGTTATTTTCCTATGCAGAATGAATCGAAAATGGCGTTGAGAATTTCATTGGACGTGATTTCGCCCGTGATGCCGGAGAGGATGTCACAGGCCGTCTCCAATCGAACGCTGAGCAGGTCGTAAGGGATACCCATTTCCGTGTCTTGCTCAAGCAGCAACAGTTCTTCAGTGGCCGAAGCGAGCACGGCTGCCTGTCGAGCATTGGGCGTCAGTTCATCAGGATCGGGTTGCCCCGCTCCGTGCAGAACTCGTTCACGAATGCGGTTGCACAGCGAGTCGATATCGGTACCGTGCTTGGCAGAGACGGATATGGTCTCCAGCTTGAGGTTGGCCAGTGCGGCGCCATGGTCGGCGCTGAAATTCGGAAGGTCGGACTTGTTCAGCACGGCCAGTGTCTTATCCGGATCAAGGATTCTGGCCCTTTCCAGAGCATCCTCCTCAAGCGGGGCAGTACCATCAGCAAGGAAGAGCACCAGATCAGCCTGGTCCATCAGGTCGCGGCCCATTTCCAGACCGGCAGCCTCAATGGCATCGTCAGTCTTGCGGATGCCGGCTGTGTCAGCAAGGCGGATATTAAGGCCATCCAGATTGATGGATTCTTCAAGGTAGTCACGAGTGGTGCCGGGCTGGTCCGTGACAATGGCACGGTTGCGCCCCAGCAGGGCGTTCATCATGCTCGACTTGCCTGCATTGACCCGGCCAGCCAGTACAACCAGTGCGCCTTCTCGCCACGCCTTGGTGCGGTCAACTGCCGACAGCAGTCCGTTGATCTCGCTTCGTACTTCGGAGCTTACTTTGACCAGCTCTTCCGGAGACAGGCACTCCACCTCGTCCTCAGGGAAGTCTACCGCCACAACAAGCTGTGCACGCAGGTGTTCCAGTTTGGCTCTCAGTTCGCTGATCTTTTTGCCGAGCAAGCCGGAGAGCTTCACCTGTGCAAGGTGCATGGCGGCCTTGGTCGGGGCATGAATCATCTCTGCCACGGCTTCGGCCTGTGACAGGTCCATGCGACCATTCATGAAGGCGCGGTAAGTGAATTCACCGCGTGCGGCCAGTCGTGCGCCGAGGTTCAGGATTACTTCCAGAACCGCAGACAAAACGGCGCGCCCACCGTGGCAGTTGATTTCCACCACGTCTTCGCCTGTATAGGAGTTCGGGCCGGGCATGAATGCGGCCAGTACATCGTCCAGTTCACGGCCGTTAGCATCCAGCACATGGCCGTAATGCAGTCGGTACGGGGTGAAGTCGGAGAATGACTTGGCAGCAGCGCGGAAGACTTTACTCGCTATGACGCGGCAGTTCGTTCCGCTGATGCGGATGATACCAACACCACCGTCACCCGGAGGGGTGGCAATGGCTGCAATTGTATCCTTGGCAAGTTTCGGGTCAAGCATGATGCCTACTTACAGTATGCTTTTTTGAAAGGCAAAAGAAGAACCGCCTATGAGGCGGATTAAGATTGGACGAGTAGGGGGGGTGCTCCTGCACCCCGCCAAAGGCCGAGGGCCTTTGGAATCCCATAGCTCGCTTCGCTCGAAACTATCGACACAATACTTTGCTTAAACTCCGTAAGGTTTTTGGGTGCGCCCGTAGCCAAAAAAGAGTCATCAGTTTTTCCTCTGAGCATGCTCCCTCTTCTCCCCAACCACGTTAGGCTTCGTAAAGTGGTGCAGCTGCAAGGCGGAAGGCACGAGCCACCCGGAGGCGTAGCCTAGCTACGGTGAGGATTGGCTCGCGCCTTCCAACGCAGCAGATGTGCCGCTATACGAAGCCGGGTCCGCTAGAATAATACAAACAAAAAAAGGCCCGCTCCAAACGGAGCGGGCCTTTTTTGTTTGTTTCGTAACTAGCGGCGCGGACGATTGTCGTTCTTGCGGCTCTTGGGAACGATGAGCACGCGCTTCATGGGACCGTCGCCCTTGGAGCGGGTGAATACCTCTTCGTTCTCCTGCAGTGCCAAGTGTACCACGCGACGATGGTAGGAAGACAGGGGCTTGGTGGACTGGGTGCGACCCAGATCGGAAGCCTTGTCAGCCAGATGCTCAGCGATCTGACGGAGTTTGTCGTCCTGACGCTCACGGTAATCGCCGGTGTCCACCTGAATGCGGATGGAAGCTTCCATCTTGCGGGAAACCAGACGATTCACCAGGTACTGGAGAGAGGAGAGGGTCTGGCCCTCGCGACCAATGATCAGGCCGCTGTTTTCCTCGTCATCGATGAAGACCTTGACGCGGTCGGACTCGATGGTGACCTCAATGCTGGTGTCGCCGACGATGGGCTTGAGCAACTGGGTCATGACTTCCATAGTGGATGCCTTGAGCAGATCGTGATCGAAGTCGTCCATGTTGGCACGGGGACGCTCCTCACGGGGCTGTTCCTGACGCTGCGGGCGGCGTTCACGGGGCTTACGCTCCTTGCGCTCGGGGCGCGGACGCTCTTCGCGGTTGTTGCGAGGCTTCCGGTCGCGAGGCTTGTTCTGTCTCTTGCCCTTCTTCTGTTCCACAGGTGCGGAATCAACGTTGCCATTGATCTCATTGTCGATGGTTTCGAGGTTGACCTCGGGTTCCATGACATTGCCGTTCACCTCTTCGTCCAGGCGGTCGTAGTCCACTTCAGGAGCAGCTGCGTTGCCGGGCTCGATGGCGTTACCGGGTTCCGGGGCTTCTGCTTTGGGTGCAGGCTTGGGCTTGCGCTCTTTCTTGGGCTCAGCCTTGGCCTTCTTCTCACGGGGCTTCTTGGTTTCTGCCTTGGCCTTTTCGTCACCGTTAAGAATGTCAGTGGCGTTTACCTGGGCACGGGCGCGGGCCTTAACTTTGGCCTTTTTCACTCCCATGATACCGAAGATGCCGGAAGATCCGCCGGATAGGATCTCGATTTCCAGCCGGTCGCGCTTGAGATTGAAGTAATCACATGCGCTTTCGATGGCTTCGTCCAGGTCTTTTCCCTGGAATTCTTTGAAGTCACTCATTTGGTTTTCCTTGTCTTGCCGGGGTAAAATGTAGCCCCCCGGTGGCTTTGTATTGGCTGCGGAGCCGTCGGTAATTGTAGATTACGCTTCCTTGGCAGCGGCCTTGGCCTTGGTGCTACGAGCGATCATCAACTGCTGACCAATGGACAGGATGTTGTTGAGCAGCCAGTAGATAACCAGACCGGAGGGGAACTGCAGGAACATGAAGGTGAAGATCAGAGGCATGAACATCATGACCTTCTGCTGCGTGGGATCACCCGCGCTCGGGGTCATCTTCTGCTGCAGGAACATGGATGCACCCATGATGATCGGTGTAATGTAGTACGGGTCCTTGGCGGACAAGTCAGCCAGCCAGGGCAGGTCGGTGAACGGGACATGCGCGATAAAAGGAGCGTGTCGCAGCTCGACTGCACCAAGAAGGGCCTTGTAGAGACCGAAGAAGACCGGAATCTGTACGACCATCGGCAGACAACCGCCCATGGGGTTGACCTTGTAGGTCTTGTACAGAGCCATGGTTTCCTGGTTCAGGCGCTGCTTGTCATCACCGTACTTGTCACGAAGCTTGGCGACCATGGGCTGCAGTTTCTTCATCTGCTCCATGGAACCGTAGCTCTTCTGGGACAGAGGCCAGAAGATCAGCTTGATGACGATGGTCAGCAGGATGATGGCGATACCGTAGTTGCCGACATAGTCGTAGAAGAAGTTCAGACCGACCAGCATGGGCTTGGCCAGGAAGTCGAACCAACCGAAGTTAACGGCGTCGCCAAGCTGGTTGGGCATTTTGTTCAGCATTTCGCGGTCGGTGGGACCAACGAAGTAGGAAGCCTTCAGGGTCTTGGCCACGTTGGGCATGAAGGTGGCTTCCTGGTTCACAGCCATGCGGAAGATGTCATCCTGCACGCCTGCGGACAGGGTGGCTTCGTCGTTGTCCGGGACAATGGCGAAGATGAAGTAGTTGGACTCGATGGCGCCCCACATCAAACCGTTGGTGGCGGACAGCCCGGTTTCTTTAAGGTCGTCACGGTCGTCCATTTCCTCGCGGCCCTCAGTGTTGAGGTAAGCCACTTTGGTGGGGTTGTAGCGATCATCCTCTGCAGACATGGATTTGGCTGCAGCGGTGAAGGACATGGAACCCTCGACGCCGGTACCGGTCAGGTTGGTGACGGTGGTGGCCTCTTCGATGAGGTAGGAGTCGTGGTGGAAAGTCAGGACGCGTTCGATCTGGAAACCGCCAGCCTGGCCGGTGAAGGTCAGGGTCTTGGTGCCATCCTGCTCGGCGACGACGATGTCGGAACCGGAGAAGGCCCACTTGCCGCGGGTCCAGGTGTGGAACTCTTTGTTGCCCTTGGTCAGGATAATACCCAGAGGACCTTTGGTGAAGGCCTTGGACCCGATCAGGTCAACATTGGGAGAATCAGCTGCGATGGTATCTTTGTAGTCCTTGAGAATGAACTTCTCGAGGACGCCGCCCTGGGAATTGAAAACAGCAGTGTAGAGCGGGGTGTCAACAGTGACGGGAGTGCCCTCGGTGGGCTTGAAGTCCGGAGCCGGTGTGGCCGGCGCGTCAGCGACTTGTTCAGCCTGCTGGGTGAGCGCGGCTGCTTTCTTTTCGGCCTCGGCTGCCTTACGAGCCATCTCGGCCTGTTCTTCGGCTGAGGGGGCGTTGAGGTACTGCCATCCGAAAATGACGATGGCACTAAGTACCATAGCAATGACTAGGCGGAGTTTCTCCTGCTTGTCCATGGAATGATTCTCGCTATTAATTGAGGGTCGGGCCAAACGGCCGGAACGGGGTCATATCCCCCGCGGCATAAAGGTTGGCAACGAAGGAGACGCCAGGACGCGAGAAGGGAGCCCTTGAAGGCCCCGTGGCGGATGACAGCTTCTTTCGCGTACTCAGAGCACGACGGTACGAACCTGCATGCCGGGGGCAGCAAGGGAGAGATGAGTTTTTGGTATACCCAAATGAGCGCCAGAGGAATTCTGCGCATCATTTATCCTCGCTTACGAGACAGCCGCTTCTCCCGCAATACGGGTAAGAAGCGGTGTGATCTCTGCTTTGGCGAGGGCGAGTGTTAGCTGCTGGGCCTGTAGATTCCGCTTGGGAATAACGACAATATCCAGAGGCAGTTCAAAGTGGTCTTGATGCAGCCTAAAGTACTCGCGCAGCACCCTTTTGATCCGGTTGCGCGCCACTGCATTGCCCATCTTCTTGCTCACGGTAAGACCAAGGCGATACACGCCCTGGTCTTCACTACGTCGTAAGACGAACAGGATGAAACTTCTGGTGAAATATTTCCTGCCCCGTTCGTAACACGCCGTGAACTCGGGGCTTTTGAGCAGCCGACGCTCCTTGTTCCAAGCTAAACGGCTAATCTCTTACGCCCTTTGGCGCGACGACGACGGATGACGGCGCGACCGTTTTTGGTGCGGGAACGCACCAGGAAACCGTGGGTTCTTTTACGACGGCATTTGCTGGGCTGATAAGTACGTTTCATATCAATATCTCCTGAGAGTAAAATTTCGCTTCAAAAGCTGCGGTGAACGGAAGCATATAACCGGGTCCATCGCGCTCGTCAAGGCCAAATTCATGGTGATTTTGCAGAAGCGCCTATAAATGCGTCTTCCGCGTGGTCGGGAATTTTGCTACAAGTTTTCGTGTCGGAAGGCGAGCCTTTTTTTTATTATCGCTCATATTTTTACAGAACCGACGTAACCAATATCATTATATAGAAGACGGAGGAGCAATGGACAACCCCATCAATAACTTTTGGGAACTTAATCTCAAGGAACTGGTCGTAAAGCTCGAAAAAAACGGTTTTGACGTCTACATGGCGGACAATGCCGAAGCTGCCAAGGACGTCGTCCTGAATGACATTCTTCCCGAAATCAAGCCCTCCTCCGTATCCTGGGGCGGTTCTCTTACTTTCTCCGGCACCGGTCTTTACGAACATCTCCGCGACTGTGGTGATTATGAAGTGCTCGACACCTGGGACAAATCGCTGTCCAACGAGGACAAGATGGAGCGCCGTCGTCAGGCTCTGCTGGTCGATTGTTTCTTCTGCGGCACTAACGCCGTCACCGAAGACGGTTGTCTCGTCAATCTCGATATGATCGGCAACCGCACGGCCGCCATTCAGTTCGGTCCCAAGAATGTCGTGATTTTCGTGTCCCGCAACAAGCTCGTGGCCGATCTCGATTCCGCCATGGCGCGTATCAAGGATTACGTGGCCCCCGTCAACACCATGCGGCTCGACATGAAGACCCCTTGCGTCAAGACCGGTTACTGTATGGATTGCAATTCCCCCCAGCGCATTTGCAACTGTTGGTCGATCACCGAGAAGTCGTTCCCTCAGGGGCGCATCAAGGTCGTTTTGATCAACGAGGACATGGGATTCTAGAAGTGCCTCCGGCGGCGCTTGCCAGCGGGAGCACCTCGCTGGTGGGGCGTCTATCGCTGCTGTCTACATCCGTAAAGCTCGAAGACTCGCTAGCGGCTGAAGCCCGACGGCTTAAGAACCCTTTGGGAAAAGGGTTCTTAAGAATCTCCTAAACCATTTGTCGCTCGCTTCGCTCGGGGTTGAGCGAGCTTTAGAGATGACGACAGCAGTGATAGGGCAGGCAGTCCAGCTCGTTCATTCTTCATTCGTCGAAAGCTGTTCTTGCCTTCAATTCCAACTGTGGAAAACTTGTTCGTTTCGTGTTCCTAATATGTTCCCAAGTATGTTCGTAACCTGTTCCAAATTAGGAACATTGTTGTGGAGAGTGTGTTGATGAAAAAGCCCCATCTTTCGGCAGAGCGGTCGTATCGGGACAGCGTACGCCCGCAGGAGGGCGAAATTCGGTTTCAGGTTGCTGTGGAACAGACAGACCTGTTGATTGTCGCTGAAAAAGATCTGCGCCATGAAATTGCGTCGTATGTCTCGCAGGTTCGTGGCGAAATCAAAAACTGGATCATGTTCCATCCTGAGTTTGCCGATAGCCTCGCGCCACTGCCCATGCCGGACGAAGCACCACCTATTATCAGGGCAATGATCGCGGCGGTAGATGCTGTTGGCGTTGGCCCCATGGCCGCTGTGGCTGGTGCGGTTGCGCAGGCTGTTGGGGATAGGTTCGTTTCCGAGAGCCCCAATCTCCTTGTGGAGAACGGGGGCGACACTTACATGCACTCGACTCGCGAACGCGTTGTGGCTTTGCTGGCCGAACCTGATTCTGGCGCCATGGTAGGGCTGAAGGTTGAAGCGGACGCCTTTCCGGTGGCGGTCTGTGCTTCAAGCGGTGTCATTGGGCATTCTCTGAGTCTCGGGAACGGTGACCTTGTTGCTGTTCGTGCAAAAGATGCACGGTTCGCCGATGCAGCGGCTACAGCGCTGTGCAACCTGCTTCGATCCGAAGCGGATATCGACAAGGTGCTCAAGGTGGCACAACAGTTGACGGAATATGGCCTTGAAGGGGTGTTTGCCCAGTATGACGACAAGCTGGCCGCGTGGGGAGAACTGGAGCTGGTGGCTTTGGACTAGGTCTAGTCCTTCTTTTTCATTACTTCGTGCAGGATGTTCCGTTCGCGTAATTTGACAATGCGAGTGTCATTCTGATCGCGTCCGACAGCCAGCAAGCCTTGTTCGGCTAACCCGTGAATATAGCCTTCAATCTTGTCCGTGGTGGTGACAAAGGTATCGGCCAGTGATTTGATCAGATTGTCGTACTTGATGGACATAACTCCGTTCGACGCGAACAGGTCCAATGTGCGTACAACACCCATTCCCGTAGAGGGAACTCTCATGGCCTTCTTTGTGGTGGACTTCAGTCGACTGACCAGAACGGTAATGATGGAAGCGATGACCTTGGGAGACTCGCGCATGAACTCCTGAAGGTCGTCCTTGGTCACGACGATGACTTTGGAGTCTTCCAGCGCGATAGCTGTGGCTGTGCGCATCCCTTCGTCCAGAAAGAGCGCCATCTCTCCGAAAATGGAAATGGGTTTGAGGATGGCAAAGACCTTCTTGTGCCCCTCGATGATACCGGAGATTTCTATCTTGCCCTCGGTGAGGATGTACGCGGCATCGCCCTTGGTCCCTTCATTGAAGACAACGTTGTGCTTGAGAACGTTGCGCATCAGGTAATTCCCGCGGGAAACCTGCTTCATCTGAATTTGCTGCTGGACGATGGTCACGCTGCCTCTCTTGAGTAAATGGTATTGCTTGTTATGATCTAGATACCATAATCGGGCGAGGTTTCAAGTTAAATGGAATTAAGTTTGCTCTGTACGCTTTCCACTTTGCCTGACATGCCGTTTGTCCTGTCTTTGCGGCAGTCTGCCTTCATGGCCAGATAGATGCGGTCGCAATCCGGTTCCAATTTCTTGTAGCAGGCATCCACTACTTCCATCACTTCGTCCCATTCGCCTTCAATGGCCGTGCCCATGGGGCCGAGCTGGTAGTTCAGACCGGAATCTTTGATGACATTGATTATGCGGGCGACATACGGGCTGAGACTCGGGCCCTGCTTATCCATGGGGAATATGGTCAGGTCGATGATGACGCTCATTGGCAGCTCCTTGGCTGGATGTTTTTGTCCATACCAAAGGTGCTATGGCTGAGAAATGAAGTCAACTTTTGTTGTGGCGGGTAAATCCTTCCGCGATGAGATCAAGGAAGCGGCCCATCATGCGCTCTGCCGGCATCATTACAGCAGGGCGGGAGCGAATTCCTCGCTCGGCCAGCAGGCTCAAAACGTGCGGCATGACTCGTGAGGGCTGGATGCCTTCACCGGAAAAAGAAGCCAGTGCGCCTCCGATATCCATGGAGTGGAGAACCACCTCATGAGCTTCTCTATCGGAATATATGTCCTGACACTTGGAAGGAGCAGAGGTTACCAGATACTGGCGACACGCCACCGGACGATCCGGGTGGATGGAGCAGGATTCGTCTTCGAGGAAAGGACAGGGGATGGAAAGCTCCCAATATCGTTTCTTCACATCCAACACTTTTGCCGTGTCTGTTACTTCATTTCCATATACGTGAGTAAGATCCTCCAGCAGTCCTGATTGTTCGAGCTGGATGACGGCCTTGGTGAAACGGGAGACGACGCGGCTGCGTTTGGACGGCTCCATGGAACGGACGACATCCGCCAGATGGACCGCCTCATACTCGCTGATCGGGACGAGTTGCTTGCAGCATGAACCGCATCCGGCGCCGCACCGAACAGGGTGGTTCATAGCTAACACATCGTCGCAGGAAGCCATGACCATTTTATCCGTCAATTCGAACACGGCAGGGAGCAATTCAAAGGCCGAGATTTCCGCTTTGGGCAGCGGTAAATCCAGTCGAATGTGCGAATTTTCGCAAATTGCTAAGACGTATGGAGTTGTCGGATTTCGTGTCATTGTGAGTAATGTTGGTGTTTTTCGGCAATGGCCGGGCATTATTAACTCTTTGGTCACAAAAATTGATTGTTCATTCAATCGGCATTTCTTGCCGGATGTGATTCTCAATTGCATGTAGCGTGCCGATACGTTTGAAAGTTTTTTTTAGTTCCCTATTGATTTTGTTTGTAAAGCGAGTTACGAGGTTGTTAATTAATTTTTCCGGGGGGTTATAGCACGAACTCGGAAAAGATATACTGACAGTGTCACCTTTATGGTGAACGTGACACTGAAAATGGTTAGGTCCGAGTTCGGGCATGTGCCCGACGGTTATGATTGGGAATAACGGTGTTCTCTACTTCATAACAGACTCATTTTATTACGGAGGTGTTCTATGAAATTTTCCGTAGGTCATGGCAGGGACGGAGCCGTGGAACGGCTGGAAAAACGCGGCGTCACTCGTCGTGATTTCATGAAGTTCTGCGGAACCGTGGCCGCAGTGATGGGCATGGGTCCGGCTTTCGCACCGAAAGTCGCCGAAGCCCTCACAGCTGACAATCGACCCGACGTGGTCTGGCTGCATAACGCGGAATGTACTGGTTGTTCCGAGTCCATCCTGAGAACCGTCGAGCCCTACATCGATGCTCTCATTCTGGACTACATTTCTCTCAACTACCATGAAACCATCATGGCTGCTGCCGGTCACGCCGCTGAAAAAGCTCTGTGGGATACCGTTGCTGGTGGTAACTTTGTTGCTGTCATCGAAGGTGGCGTCCCCACCGCTGTCGCCGGTACTGCAAAAGAGCCCGGTGGCCACGGCAAGGTCGGTGGTCACACCATGCTGGAAAATACTACCAAGGTCGTTGAAAAAGCTACCGCTACCATCACCTACGGCACCTGTGCCGCATACGGTGGTGTGCAGAAAGCCAAGCCGAACCCGACTGGTACGAAGGGTATTGGCGAGCTGTACCCCGGTAAGCCCATCATCAACGTTCCCGGTTGTCCTCCCAATCCGTTCTCCCTGGTCGGCACTATCGTGCATTTCCTGACCAAGGGTGTCCCGGATCTCGACGATGTAGGTCGTCCGGTCGCTTTCTACGGCGAATCCGTCCACGACAACTGCCCCCGCCAGGAATTCTTCGACATGGATCAGTTCGCTGAATCCTTTGGTTCCGAAGAAGCTCGCAAGGGCTGGTGTCTGCGTAAACTGGGTTGCCGCGGTCCCGAGACTTTCAACAACTGTCCGACCGTGAAATTCAACCAGTACAACTGGCCCGTCCAGGCTGGTCACCCCTGCATCGGCTGTTCCCAGCCTGATTTCTGGGATGGCGCTGACTGGGATGGCGAAGCTTACATGTACGCTGACCTCACCGACTTCTAGTCGTAGGTTGTACACAAGCTTCAGTTAAGCAGACGCAAATCTGAATACATTCTCAAGGAGGATATAATATGTCCGGTTGCGCTAAATCCGGTGCCGCGGGTGCCGCTCACGGAAAACACGACGTTATCGTTGATCCGGTAACCAGAATCGAAGGTCACCTTCGTGTGGAAGCTGTGGTCGAAGACGGTAAGATCGTCGACGTTCGCAGCAGCTCCCAGCTGTTCCGCGGTCTGGAGATCATCCTGAAAGGCCGTGATCCCCGCGACGCCCAGCACTTTACCCAGCGTTCCTGCGGTGTCTGCACCTACGTGCACGCACTCGCTTCTATCCGCGCCGTCGACAATGCTGTCGGCGTTGACGCAGAACTGCCCCACAACGCCACCATCATCCGTAACCTGGTGCTGGCTGCGCAGTTCATGCATGATCACATCGTCCACTTCTATCATCTGCACGCTCTCGACTTCGTCGATGTCGCAGGTTGCCTGAATGCCGACGTTAACAAAACTGCTGAGATCGCCGCTGCCGTCGCCAAGACCGTGCGCCCCGATCCCAAAATCGTTACCAGCAAAGAAGAACTCCAGAAGACCAAAGACACCGTAAAGGGTATCGTCGATTCCGGTCGTCTCGGTATCTTCACCAACGCTTACTTCCTCGGCGGCCACCCGGCTTACGTCCTTCCGCCCGAAGTAAACCTGCTGGCTACCAACCACTACTTGGCCGCCCTGCACCTGCAGGTTAAGGCTGCCCGCGCCATGGCTGTTTGGGGTGCTAAAAACCCGCACACCCAGTTCACCGTCATGGGCGGCGTAACCTGTTACGAAGGCCTCACCGACAAGTACATCAATGACTTCCTTGGTCTCTACTCTGACATCATGGACTTCATTCTTGACTGTTACATCCCCGATCTGATTGCCGTTGCTTCCTACTACAAGGATTGGGCAAACATCGGTGGTACCACCAACTTCATGTCCTTCGGCGAATACCCGGCACAGGGTGGCGAGACCGATCTGAATTCCCGTTACGTGAAGCCCGGCGTGATCCTGAATCGCGACCTGAGCAACCCGATGGAATTCGATCCCTCCAAGATCGAAGAGCATGTGAAGCACTCCTGGTACAAAGACAGCTCTCCGAAGCACCCCTACGCAGGTGTGACGGATCCCATGTACACCAGCCTGGACGACAAGACCAAGTACTCCTGGATGAAGGCTCCCCGTTACGACGGCAAGTCCATCGAGGTCGGCCCTCTGGCTACCTGCCTGGTCAACTACGCAAAGGGTCAGCCCGAGTTCAAGAAGTACGTTGACTTCGTCCTCGGTAAACTCGAAGTCGGTCCGGATGCACTGTTCTCCACCCTCGGTCGTACCGGTGCTCGCGGCGTTGAATGTCTCATCACCGCTCTCAAGACCGCTGACTGGGTCAACGATCTCAAAGAGAACGTTGCCAAGGGCAAAATGGACATCTGCAAGGATTGGGACATGCCCGCAGAGGCACAGGGTGTTGGCTTCGTCAACGCTCCTCGCGGCGGCCTGAGCCACTGGATCAACATCAAGGATTCCAAGATCGAGAACTTCCAGCTCGTCGTGCCTTCCACCTGGAACCTGGGCCCCCGTTGTGACAACGACCTGCCCGGTCCCACTGAAGAAGCTCTGCTGGACAACACCCCGATCGCCGATCCGGAACGTCCGGTTGAAATCCTGCGTACCGTTCACTCCTATGACCCCTGCATCGCTTGTGGCGTGCACGTCATCGACAACAAGACCGGTAACGTCAAGAAGTTCAAGATCCTGTAGTCCAGGACCAGAACGCAATAATAAAGGAGCCCGGCTTTTGCCGGGCTCCTTTTTTTGTGAATTTGAGTTGATATAGTCAAATCTGAAACGCTGGATGCACTTAACCGTATTTATAATATCTCCTGTCTTGATTGCCTAATTAAGGTGAAGAAATGAAACGTCGTTCTGCTCTCAGTATATTTTGTATGGTGATTGCCCTGTCTTTGGTGTCCGCTCAATTATCTGTTGCGGCTCAAATATCCATTGAAGAGGGCAAGGATTCACCCCAATTGCTGACTTTTTCTGTCCCAGTAATGAAGGCAAACTATCCTCTCTATCAGTCGTTTTTGGCTGAAAAAGGGGCCAATCCATTGGGCATTACAAATTTTTCTTCTCTCTATTCCAACCGAATTGTTGTGGATATGGTTTTGTTGCAGCAGGCTTTGGCTCTTGGGGGGCTCGATGTAAAGCTTCAATATTATGCTGTTCCAAATCCGGCACGAGCAATAGAAGATGTTAAGATGGGGCTAAGTCCAGTACTTGGATTTGAGACGTGGAAAAGTGATTTTGATGACAGGGTGTTCCAAAGCGATGAGATTATCGGGGATGGGGAATTCCTCAAAGTCGTCGTTGGGCGATTAAATAATTCTAAATATCTTATGCAAGCCAAGTCCAAAACCGATCTGCAAAAGCTCTCTGCTGTGACTGGGCATCGTTGGCGCATAGATCAAAAGACCCTGCATGAAATGGGTATTGTCGAGATTTTTAGCGTCTCACAATACTCGCTTCAATTGAAAATGTTGCAAGAAGGACGGGTGGATTTCGGCATGTACGAATATACAAACATTCGGAAAAGCATGCCGGAAGGACTGGGCATTGTCCCCGGTATTACTGTTGGTTTGCGTGGAACCCGTCATTTCATGGTTTCCAGACTGCATCCAAGGGGAAAAGACATCTTTGAAGCGTTGCAACGGGGCATTGCCATACTCAAATCGCGCGGGGCATTTCGTAGTGCGTATCGAGAGTGTGGGTTCATTTCTCCTGAATTAGACTCTTGGAAGCGAGTTTTTCCCTAGTTTATGGGAGTTAATGCGTTCTTGGATTCGTTTGAAAGTTCGATGTGTTTGAGCGATGAATAATCCTCATTCTCGTACATTGGTCGGGAGAAACGGCATGTTTTCATCGTTATTGGGTAGGGGAATTGATACAACTTGTCGCCAGTGATGGGCGAGTTTTATTAAGATATAACTCAGACTCTTGACCCCGAATTGCGAGGGGAATAAAACAGCCTCCCATAAGGAGAGAGTCTGATGATTGATACTACCCAGTTGCTGCTGTTCATTTCTGCATCCTTTTTGCTGGCCATTACGCCAGGTCCAGACATCGTGTATACCTTGACCCGTGGGATTACCCAGGGGCGCAAGGCTGCCTTGTATGCGGCATTTGGGTTCAATTTCGGCATCATCTTTCATACTGCTTTTGCAGCATTTGGTTTGTCCGCCATCCTGCGTACGTCTGCTTTGGCCTATCAGGGCATCAAATATGCGGGTGCCGCTTATCTGATATATTTGGGAATTCAGACGTGGCGTCATCGTGGCGAGACCATGGTGGCTGGCAAAGGAGATTGCCTCCGTCCAATGACTATTCTCAAGCAAACTGTGCTGTGCAATGTGCTCAACCCCAAAGTTGCGCTGTTCTTTCTGGCATTCCTTCCTCAGTTCGTGGACGCCTCCAAGGGACATGTCGCCATGCAGATGTGCGTCCTCGGATTCATTTTCATGCTCGTCAGCTATCCGGTTTTTGTGGCCTTGGCCTGTTTTTCCGGTGCCATTGGGAATCGGCTGAAAAGTAATCCCAATATCGAGAGGCGGTTGAAGTCTGTGGCGGGAAGTGTCTTTGTCTCTCTGGGGCTTGCTTTGGCATTGCCGGATAACAGTTAGACGAGCCATTTGACCCAACGGAAATCCTCGGCTATCGAGAGGGGCATGTTCGTAGGCAGAACCAGCAGAACTCTTCGTTACATCAAAGCAGCGCCGTGGCCATTCATGACCGGTCTTGGTTCGCTGTTGATTGCGCTTGGCCTCAAGGGGGCCGGGTTGGTGCATTGGACTGGCGGCGACCTGCCCCAAGCCGTAGTGCTCGGTTGTTGGGGTGGCGGTTGGCTGGTAGTGGCGTTGTTTGCTCTGGCTGATGCCGTGTCCCGTCATAGGGAGTACAAGCGCATCAAGGCCATGTTCGTACGGTTTGGCTACCGCGAGCGAATCCTTCGTCCGCTTGCCCGTTCCCGCTGCCAGCGTGATGCAGCCATTTTTGCGGCCGATGAAACCGGCCATGGTGACACTGCTCGCCAGTATTTTTCCAAGCTCGGTTATCGTTGGTATCACATCATGCCCGATCTGGTCGTGCGTAATCCCTTTGCCTTTTTAAGCCCTAGTTTCCTCCGCTCATCCTTCCTGCCCGGAAAGAAAGCCCGCGCATCTTAAGAATTTCTTTTCACTCGTTGACATCATCGCTTAACTGGTATTCATTGCCAATATAGGAGCGTATGATGAAGAAATTACTTGTGATGTGTCTGTTGGTCTCCATCCTGTTCATGATGGGTTTCCTTAAGTTCGAACGCGGCTTTCGCAACGGATATTACTACTCCGAAACCCGTCCTAACATTACGCTGAAGATCGACAAGTCCTTGCGTTATCTCGGTGAGACCGATGTGCTCCAAGGGCGTCTCAAGTCTCACGCATATATGTGGCTGACACCTATTCCTGATGGTCCCGGCCTGGAAAAGATGTTCATTGTTGAGCATTCCACTGTGTCTCAGGAGTTGGCGAATTTCACCACTGCCCATTTGTTCAGAGGGATGCCCAGCTTTGCTAACGGCAGAATGGATATTGGTGGCGAGAGTTATCAGTACGTTTTCTATATCACCGAGCCCCGTGGCAAGAATTTCTGGACCGATTTCATCACGGTTAAAGGGTTTGTGTTGAACAAACCCAAGCTGACAGCCTGTTTTGGCAAGATCTCTACTGACACAGCGTGGACCAAGTTTTATTACATGGCGAGTTTTGACGACACGAAATATTTCAAGGGCGAATTGACCGACGCGGACAGGGCGCTCATGAACCAATTCCTTGAGAATTTCCGCAACGATATTCAGTATCGAGGAAAGTACAAGAAGTAGGGTGTGATGGGATATTTGTACCTCATTCTGGCAATTGTGGCAGAGGTCATTGGCACAACGGCTCTTCAAGCGTGTGACGGCTTTACCAAGGCGGTCCCCAGTGCCATTGTGGTAATTGGATACGGATTGGCGTTTTATTTCCTGAGCCTCGTGTTGCGCACGATTCCCATGGGGGTGGCCTATGCGATCTGGGCTGGCCTGGGTATTGTCCTGATTTCAGTGGCAGGTATCTTTGTCTATAAGCAGATACCCGATGTCCCGGCCATGATCGGCATGGGGCTTATTGTGGCAGGTGTGGCCGTCATTAACGTATTCTCGAAGACCGTCACTCACTAGTATCAATACGGCAAAAGGCCCGGAGCACAATTGTACTCCGGGCCTTTTGTCGTTTCTTGTCTGTCGGACGCTACAGCATCTCGTGCTGGTAGTTCTCACCACCAAGCAGTTCGACCATGTCACGCAGGATTTGTAATGTCTCCTGTGCTTCCTTGGGGTCGAGTCTGCGCAGGGCAAAACCTGCGTGGATAATGATGTAGTCGCCGAGAGTGACTTCTTCGTCCAGAAGCATGATGTTTGCCTGGACGGTGGTGTCGCCTTCACCCACCTTGCAGGTGGCGAAACCGTCTTCAATCTCAAGAATTTCGGCTGGTATCGCGAGGCACATAGATCTTCTCCGTTGCGGGGTTCGTTTCGGTACGAAGAGTGTAAGTCCCGCCGGCCTTCTCCACTTCGTTGAGCACCATCTCCATGACCTCGGGCATCTTGGCTTCGAGTTCGGGAGAAAGGGCAGATGACATGTCGTGATAGTTCACGGGTTCCACACCATACAGGATGACATCATCAGGCACATCGCCGATGAGGCTGCACCGCGAAAGGGTGTCCAGCAGGTCTGTTTGGTGCATGGAGTTGGTGAACGCACAGGCCTTGCTCAGATTCTCACCGAGCAGGCGGAACACGTCGCCGGGTTTTCCCTCATTGAGGACGATGTCCACGATGATCAGGTAGTCGCACTCCATGATGGGACCCATCAGCCTCAGGCCAAGGGTGCCGCCGTCAAGCAGTTCAACGTTCGGGGAAAACAAATATTTCTGGTCCAGTTCCTCGACAACTCGAACACCAAATCCTTCATCAGTAAAAAGAATGTTGCCGACGCCGAGGATGAGAATTTTCTTATCTGATTCAGGCATAGTCGACATTTAGTAGATGGGACAAATTATGGCAAGGCGAAATGTGATTTGATTACTCAATCAGCCACTTTCTGGAGTTTATAAGTAGGGAAGGAGCGGATGTCTCCGGTGGGCCCTCGCCGGGCGGGCGTCTATCGCTGCTGTCTTTATCCGTAACCCTCGAAGACTCGGTAACGGCTAAAGCAAGAATCTCCTAAACCATTTGTTGCTCGCTTCGCTCGGAGGTGTGGAAGCTCGAAAATGCTTTATTTTATATGATTACTTTTGCGGCGAAAGCCGCAGATGGGATTCTTAAGGCCCTCGGCCTTGAGCCGGGTGCGCTGACAGCTCTTAGCGAGTCTTCGAGTTTTAGAGATGACGACAGCAGAGATAGGGCAGGCAGCCCTGCTAGTGAGTTCCTAATCCGTCCGAATGGGCGGCTTCCTCTTCTTCTGCTCTTCAAATAAAAAAGGCCAGCCGCGGTGCGACTGGCCTTGATTGATGGCAATCTTGATCAGCTTAGAGGTTGTTCAGCAGGATTTCGCCGAACTCCTGACAGCCGACCTGAGTGGAGCCGCTGATCTGGGCAGCGAGGTCCACGGTGACTTTCTTGTCTTCGAGGGCCTTCTCCACAGAGGCGTGGATGAGGGCAGCAGCTTCGTGCCAGCCGATGTGCTCGAGCATCATGGCGCCGGAAAGGATCAGGGAACCGGGGTTGGCCATGTCCTTGCCTGCGATGGTGGGAGCGGTGCCGTGGGTGGGCTCGAAGAAGGCGAGGTTGTCACCCATGTTCACGCCGGGAGCGAGACCAAGACCGCCGACCTGTGCGGCGAGGGCATCGGAAATGTAATCGCCGTTGAGGTTGGTGGTGGCGATGACAGAGTACTGTTCAGGGTACATGAGTACGTTCTGGAACATAGCGTCAGCGATGCGATCCTTGATGATCACGCCTTCGCCTTCGTCGCCTTCACGCACAACCTGACCGGCGTATTCCTGCTCGGCCAGCTCGTAACCCCAAGCGCGGAAGCCGCCCTCGGTGGTCTTCATGATGTTGCCCTTGTGGACCAGGGTGACAGAAGGCTTGCCCTGCGCGATGGCAAAGTCGATGGCCTTCTTGACGAGGCGCTTGGAACCGGCCGGGGTGATAGGCTTGATGCCGACACCAGCGGTTTCGTCGACCTTGGCGCCGAGCTCGTCCACCAGAAATTCGATTAATTTCTTGGCTTCCGGGCTGCCGGACTGGTATTCGATACCGGCATAGACGTCCTCGGTGTTCTCGCGGAAAACAGTCATGTCCACGAGGTCGGGGCGCTTGACGGGAGATTCAATTCCCTTGAAATACTTGATGGGACGGATGCATGCGTAGAGATCGAAGACCTGACGCAGGGTGACGTTCAGGCTGCGAAAGCCTTCGCCAACAGGCGTATTGAGGGGGCCTTTCATGGCCAGATCAGCGCCGGCCAGAGCTTCCATGGTGGCCTTGGGCAGGTGTTCGCCGGTTTCGGCGTAGCCCTTTTCACCGGCCAGCAGCTCGACCCAGTTGAGTTTCTTGGCGTCGCCGTAGGCTTTTTCCACGGCAGCGTTGAGTACGGGGCGGCCAGCTTTCCAAACTTCGGGACCAATGCCGTCGCCTTCAATGTAGTATACGGTTCTCTCTGCCAAAATGTCCTCCTTACGGGGCGAAATATCGGTTGTCTCTCATAGGTTCCGCTTAAGCGGAAGCGGACTATGCCGCGATTTTGACAAGATTGCAAGGTTGAGGGGTGTGTGCGGGGTGGACGGTTGGTTAAAAAATGCGTTTTTTCGTCATCAAAAAAATGAAAAATGTGTACCTGGATTGGTGCGTTTTTAGATTTATTCGAATTCAGAATTGAAATAAAACAGATCGTTTTGTCTTGTTTAAAGGCGGTCAGGTTCATAAAGGATTGATATGCAGGCCGATATTGAAATGGTGAAAGCGCTGCTTGATGGCAGCAAGAGAGTCGTTGTTTTAACCGGAGCAGGCGTTTCTGCTGAGAGTGGTGTGCCTACATTTCGTGGTGTGGATGGGCTCTGGAAAAACTATCGGGCAGAGGATCTTGCGCGGCCGGATGCGTTTGAAGCCCATCCTGAGTTGGTGTGGGAGTTCTACAATTGGCGGCGCGAATTGGTGGGCGATTGTCAGCCCAACCCTGCTCATTACGCGTTGGTAGAGATGGAGAAACAGATTTCAAATTTCCTGCTCATCACCCAGAATGTTGATGGCCTGCATGCTCGCGCAGGTAGTCGGAAACTTATCGAAATGCATGGTTCCTTGTGGCAGTTGAAGTGCACAACCTGTACCCATGCGCGTGAAGACTTCAGCGAATTACCGCCGCTTCCGGAGTGTCCGGTGTGTGGTCATCTGCTGCGTCCCGGCGTCGTGTGGTTTGGTGAACCTCTGATCCCCGGAGTGCTCAAGGTCTCCATTGATCAGATCAACAAAGCGGACGTGTTTCTGTCTATTGGGACTTCAAGTCTTGTTCAGCCTGCTGCATCATTCTATCAACTCGCCAAGGATCACGGTGCAATAACCGTTGAGATTAATATCGAACCTACGCCGAATACCGGGTTTATGGACTTTGCCCTGCATGGAAAAGCCGGAGATATTTTGCCTGAATTGGTAACAGGGTTGGGAGAATTTTAAAATTTATTGATTGAGTTTTGATTGTTTTCTCGGTTGTTGTGGCTGCATTGGAACAGTTTTTTGCCATGAAAAGGGGGAGATTCAGGGCGTCTAGCCTTGTTTGGCTTTATCAACCCCTCTATCTCGCACGTAAAACCATGCTTTCTTGCCAATGGCTGCGGCAAGCTGCTAGAAACTGAGCTGTTAATGAAAATCAAGGAGATATCCATGTTTGCACGCGTATATTCTGTTTTGTTGGTCGGCCTGATGCTGGCCGGACTTCTTCTTTCTGCCGGCTGCGGCTCCAAAGAGGTCGCACCTGTTGATACCAATGTTGTCCGCAAAGAGCTGATGGGCAAGGTCTGGAAGTGTCAGCAGCTGTTCAGCCGCGAGGTTTCCGGAGATGTTGTCCCCACCATCGAGTTTCTGGAAGATGGTACTGTTCGCGGTACTGGTAGCTGTAACAATTACACAGGTACTTATAACCTTGATGGTGAATCAGTGACCTTTGGTCCCATGGCCACTACGAAAAAGGCGTGTCCCGGTGCATTGGGTGAACTTGAGTACACCTACTTCTCCTTCCTCTCCCTTATCACCAAGCTCAAGGTTGATGGCAGTGAGTTGGAACTCTATACCGATGACAAGCCGGATCCCATGCTTTTTACCTCTGGTAGCGGTGGATTGTTCTGGTAGGAGGACGTCATGCAATTGGCTTCAATACCGCGTTTAGTCATGGCGGCATTGCTGTTGGCCGCTCTGGTCGGATGTGCCGCCCACAAGCAGGAGGCCGTGCCTTCCAAGCCTGTCCTTTCCGATAAGGAGATTATTACTCGTCTGGCCGGACCAGTCTGGGTTGCCGAGTACATTCACGGCAAGCCTGTCATCGACATGAGCCACAGCTCCATGGTCTTCACTGGGGACGGGATAGTCTCCGGCAGGGGCGGATGTAATTCTTATAGAGGTACTTACAAGATGCAGGGCGGGAAATTGTCTTTCGGCCCCATTGCCTCGACCATGATGATGTGTGGTCCGGCCGTGGGTGATCAGGAGATGCGGTTTTTCCAGTCTTTGGGCCAGCCGCAGGCCGTTGAATTCGAGAACGGTTTGCTCCGGTTGGTGCCAGAAGAGGGCGAAGCCTCTGTTTTTGCCCCGCATGAAATGGAATAATATGCGATGAATCGATTCTTGCCGCACTGATAATCCTTTCGGCAGGAATCGTATTTTCTCTGTGGGCACGCCGGATACGGCGCAGGCCTACAAGGTTATTCGCGACAATACTGAGAGTCATAACGGCACCCGATTGCTCGTGGTGCCGTATGCTTTCAGCTCCGAAGCAACAGTATTTGCAGCCGGGATTCGCGTCCTTTGTTACGGGTGGGCGCTTGCCGGACTAGTCCATCCCATCCTTCAACCGCATGATCCGCGCATAGGATTGTGCTATCCTCGCCTCACTCACCTTTCCATCTTTTACCAACTGTTTGATGATGCCGTGCGCCTTGGGAACGATGTCCGGATCGAACCGGAGGTTGTTGCCGAAGAGCAGGATGTCGGCTCCGGCTTCGATAGCCAGTCGGATGGCTTCCTCCTGACCGTAATGATCGGTGATGGCACGCATGTTCATGTCGTCGGTGACGACCACGCCGTTGTAGCCGAGCTGGTCGCGCAGGATGCCGGTGATCACTTTGTGAGAGAGGGTGGCGGGGTACTTGGGATCGAGCTTCGCATTGAAAATATGGGCGGTCATGATCATCTTTGCCGTGCCGTTGCCGATGAGTTTCCGGTAAGGGATGAGCTCTGCTTCCGACCAGGTCTGGGTAACGTCTACCATGCCGAGGTGGCTATCTGCCCCTGCGCTGCCATGACCGGGGAAATGTTTGAGGCAACCGATGACATAGTTCTCGGCCAAGCCGTGCAGGAAGAGGCGGTCACATAGGGCAACGCGGTTGGGATCGGCGGAAAAACTGCGGCCAATTTTGCCGATGGCCGGGCTGTCAGGATCGACATTGACGTCAGCCACAGGGGCGAAGTCGACGTTGAATCCGGCGTCCTGCAGGGTGCGGCCCACGGACCGGCCAGCCAGAAGTACGCGTTCATCCTCGCCAGCGCCCAGCTCCTGTGCAGAGGGAGTGGACGGGAAGCCGTATGCGGGCTTGAGCCGTTGCACCCGGCCGCCTTCCTGATCCACTGAAATGAAGAGCGGCAGGGAAGCGGCTGCGTCCAAGTCTTCGGTCAGTTTGCTCACCTGTTCGGGGCTCTTGATATTGCGTTCCGGTTTGCCCAGTTCCACATCATAGTCGAAGAGAATGACGCCGCCGAGATGGTAGTCGCGGATGTCACGGATGATGGGGCTCTTGGCGTCCACGGTGTATCCACGAAAGCCTGCCAGGAGCATCTGGCCGATCATGGTGTCGAGGTCGGCCGCCATGCTGGGGATGGCGGTCAGAAGCAATATCAATAGACTGAGAAGAAGGCGTGCGAACATGATGTCTCCATGGTTTTTCATTTCATAGGCTGTGTGCTGACTGTCTGCAAGTTGGAAACTGGTTTTCCACGGTCTGATTTTGCTTTATCATGCCGCCATGCATGGAGAAGAAACGAGCGCCGGATTTCTGCGGCGAACCTTTCGGCCTGAATGGATCGACCTTGCTCCGCTGGTAACAGAGGATGAGGCTGCGACTCTGGACCTGTCCAAGGCCCGGACATGGTCGCTGGTGCTGTCCGCGCGGAATATTCCGCACAGGACGCGCACCCGTTCCAAAGAGGACGGCGGCGGCCATACTGTGCAGGTGCAACCGTGGTTCGTGGATCGTGCCGTGGAAGAGATTCGTCTCTACCTTGCCGAAAATGCGCCCGATATTTGGAAGACAGTGCTTCCCGACCTACGCCCGGTGGGAGATATGGAGCCCACGGTCCTGATCATGACGGCCATGGTTCTGTTTTACTGGCTCTATAACCGGGCCTACCCCGCCCTGAAAATGTATCCTTCCCTATGGGTGGAACACGGTAGTTCAGAGGCCGCACGTATCATGTCCGGCGAGTGGTGGCGAGTGTTCACGGCCCTGACCCTGCATGGCGATGGCGCGCATGTGATGGGTAACGCTCTGATTGGTGGCGTGTTCGTCTGGCTGGTCGCGAGGCGGCTGGGAAGCGGTCTCGCCTGGCTGCTCGTTATTCTGAGCGGGGGCATTGGCAATCTGATCAATGCGCTCGCCTTGGCCGCACCACATAATTCCATTGGGTTTTCTACAGCCTCTTTTGCGGCGGCAGGTATCCTGGCCGCCATTGCACCGTTCGGCGTAGCTGGCGGCGTGCATGGATTCGGAACCGGCAGTCTGGGACGGCGTGTATATCGTTTCATCGGCTCGGCTTTGGTGCCGGTCGGCGCGGGGCTTGGATTGCTGGCCATGCTCGGGACCGGCAAAGAGACGGATTTGGGAGCACATCTGTTCGGTTTTCTGTGTGGCTTGGCAGTGGGCTGCGTGGCTGGACTCCTCACCACGCGCCTGGGCCTTCCGGCAAAACGCACTGATAATTATCTTCTGGCCGGGACTATGACGCTTATTTGGGGTATGTGGGTAATTGCATGGTTGGCATGATGAAGTCGGTGTGATAATGCCTATCAGTCACATTTGTTTAAAAATGTTAAGGAGTCATGCTTGGTTAACCCGGTCATAGAAGTTAAGGACGTCAGTTTTTCCTACGGTGATCTCTCCATCCTCGAGAATGTCTCCCTGACAGTGGAGCACGGGGATTATCTTGCCGTGCTCGGCCCCAACGGGGGCGGCAAGTCCACCTTGCTCAAGCTCATACTCGGCTTGATCAAGCCCACCAGCGGTACTGTCCTTGTATTGGGTGAACCTGCAGGGCATACGGGTGGCCGGATCGGATATTTGCCGCAACACACGCATGTTTCCACCTCGTTCCCCGTGTCTGTGCTGGAAGCCGTTCATATGGGGTCAGTCCGTCCCGGATTGGGCGGTAGCGCGGGCTTGGCCCGTACCAGTCAGGAATTGGACAAGGCGCGCAAGGCGCTGGAGCGCGTGGATATGCTCCAGTATGCGGACCGCAGCCTCTCCGGCCTGTCCGGCGGTCAGAAGCAGCGCGTGTTCATTGCGCGGGCATTGGTCAGTGACCCGGAGCTCCTGCTGTTGGACGAGCCCACGGCCAGCGTGGATTCCGCCAGCCGCAACTCTCTGTTCTCACTGCTGGTGGAGTTGAATAAGGACATGACCGTGCTCATGGTCAGCCATGATATTTCTGCGCTGGCTTCGGGCGTGAAGTCCGTAGCCTGCGTTAATCGAGACCTGCATTTTCACGCTGCACCTGAGATCACTCGCGATATGTATAACCTGAGCTACGGCGATGACGAGCATTGCTGTCCGGTGGATCTTGTCACCCACGGCGATCTGCCGCATCGTGTTTTTCCCATGCATCCGCACCCTGATGAGGCCGGAAAGGAGGATGACGAATAATGGATATCCTTCAGTTCGACTTCATGCAGAACGCGCTCATGGCCGGTCTGCTCGCCAGTATCATCTGCGGCATGATCGGCACCTTGGTGGTGGTCAACCGCATCGTGTTCATCTCCGGCGGCATCGCCCATGCCTCTTATGGTGGCGTAGGGCTGGCGTTCTTTCTCGGGTTGCCCGTGCTGCCCGTAACCACTGCCTTCACTCTGCTGGCGGCACTGGTCATGGCCAAGGTTACACTCCACGCCCGGGAGCGGGCCGATACGGTCATCGGTGTGATCTGGGCGGCGGGCATGGCGCTGGGTATCATCCTGCTCGATCTGACGCCGGGGTATAACGTTGACCTCATGAGCTACCTGTTCGGCTCCATTCTGGCCGTGCCGCGGAGCGATATCTGGATAATGGCCGGGCTGGCCTGCGTCGTTTTTCTGGCTGTGGTGGCTTTCTATCGCGGTTTTCTGGTCATGTCTTTTGATGAGGAGTTCGCCCGCAGCCGTGGCGTGCCAGTGGATTTCCTTTATTTCCTGCTCATCTCCATGGTCGGTCTGAGCGTCGTCATGATCATCCGTGTGGTGGGACTTATCCTCGTCATTGCGCTGCTCACCATCCCGCCGTTTATTGCCGAGCGTCGCACCCGTTCGCTGGATGCCATGATGATCCTTTCCACGCTTCTCAGCGCCTTCTTTACCGTGGTGGGATTGTTCGTGTCATACCTGACCAACATAACCTCCGGTGCATCCATCATCGCGGTGGCCGCGGTCTGCTTTTTCCTGTCATTTCTCCTGCCGGGCGAGCGGAGCTGATTGCATTAAAATAATGGACATAATGCGAATCGCTCGTTTCCATTGAAGCGAGGTCAGAAATGCGGGAAGCAGGCTGAAAGATGCGGGAAAGTGGTGGCTAGTTCAGTACGTCGCGCAGCCACAACTGGAATGCTGGTTCCTGTTCTCCAGCCACCCGGGACAGGTCGGCTTTGCCGTTGACGTAGAAGACTTCAATTCGCTGCCCCGGCTGACGTTGTTCCCAAAGCTGTTTCGGCAGGGGAGCCAGAGCGGTTCGCGCGAAGCCGTCGTTGTCGATATATTTGTATTTGATGAGGAACAGACGCTCACCATTGTCGGCAGCCGTACCGGATTCCAGCACGATGCCTGTTGTTCTGGTTTCGCCGAACAGACGCAGGCGTTCTTCACGCAGAATATCGTATGGAACCTGCCACAGAAGAAGGATGATGGCCGCAATGGCGGTCGCACCGATTACCTTTCGGAGAACTGATTGAGCCGGGCTGCGGCGTTTGTTGGCGAAGTAGACCATGACAGTTAAATACAATGGAAAAAATGTCACTGCAAGGGGGTGCTTTTCTTTGCGAAGTAGGCTAATCCCTTGCCTCCCCGATGAGGACTGGCGTATAGTCAGTGGACGGGAAACTGACCGCATCAGGCGGTAGTCTCGAAAAAGACGGAAAACAAGAATGCACGATATACGGGAAGTGGAACAATCCATACTGCGCATGACCGCCGTGATCCGACAGGAACTGGCGCGGGACGTGGCACGGAGTTTCGGCGAAGAGCCGGACCCCGAGGTACGCCCCATGGGCTGGTGGGTATTGGCTTGCGGAGAAGAACTCGACGAGGACTCCGAAAAGCAACGCGAAGAAGCGCGTGAGCGTCTGCTCTACGAAGTGCGTATGGCCGGACTCGTGCTCCCTGAAAACATCTGGGTTTGGGATGACACTGCCATGGCCCAGCTTGTTATCAGCACGGTTCCCACACTCAAGCGAGCCGAGAAACTCGCCAGGCACCTGCGAAGCAAGGGATTGACCATCCGCATACGGCGGGAGAAAATTTAAGAAGGATGGGATGCCGCTGGGCGGCGATGTCGGGTGATTTCGCCTCCGGCGGCTCAATCCGTAAGGCTCGAAGACTCGCCAACGGCTCAAGTAAGGCCGAGGGCCTTGAGAATCCATTCTCGCCATCGGCAAATAATTTTTCAATAAAAAAGCCCTGGTAGCAAACATGCTACCGGGGCTTTTTTATTACTCAACTCTGCGCCGAAGGCGCAAACGGGATTCCAAAGGCCCTCGGCCTTTGGCCGGGTGCAGGGCTGGCAGCCCTGCTTGTATATGCTTATTCAGTCGCGAAGCGACCTCATCTTCCGCCTCTAGTCGTCCTGAGGCAAATAAGGCGTCAATTCAGATACGGCTTCAAACAGGAAATGATCTACGAGATGGCAGAGCATGTGTCCTGCGGCAATGTGAATCTCCTGAATCACCGGGGTGTCACCCGAAGGCACGGTGACGAGGAAATCGGAAACGGCAGACATTTCGCCGCCGCTCTGACCAGCCAGACCAACGGTGATGATGTCGTTGCGCTTGGCTTCACGCATGGCGCGGATCACGTTGGAGCTGGTGCCTGAGGTGGACAGACCAACCAGAATGTCGCCAGGACGACCCAGCGCCTGGAGCTGCTTGGAGAAGACCTCATCAAAACTGTAGTCGTTGCCAATGGCGGTCAGGGCAGAGGTATCCGTGGTGAGTGCCAGACCCGGAAGGGGCGGACGCTCCAGCTTGAAACGGTTGGTGAATTCTGCTGCCAGATGCTGGGAATCGGCGGCGCTGCCACCGTTGCCACAGAACATGATTTTGCCGCCGCTGGCCAGACATACGGCCATGGCGCGGGAAATATCCACTACGAGTTCGCTCTTGGTCTCGAAAAAGGCCTTGCGCGCTGCCAGACCAGCCTGGGCGTGGTCCATCACTTTTCTCAGTGCGGCTTCAGACATATATATCCTCCCTCAGGGATGAATGCGTTTTTGTGAGGCTCGACATTATAGTAAAAAAAGGGGTGAGGCAATGGCTGCACAGGGCTGCGGCCGGGGAACATCACATCAAAAGACTTTTATTCGGTTGCGTTTTGCGGTAACAGCCTCTGTCTTGGCTTTGTCCCCGATTACGGGCGGAGCGTCATCACATAACTCAACCCACACAGAATCATGACTGAATCTAAGGAAAGCACTGTCCGGCTGCTCATCACTTGTCCGGACCAGCCCGGCATCGTGGCCGCTGTCAGCGGCTTCCTGCACGGCAAGAACGCCAATATCATCCATTCCGACCAGCACTCCACCGATCCCGAAGGGGGCCGGTTCTTCATGCGCAACGAATTTTATTTGCCCGGCCTTGATCTCGATGGCTTGGACAAATTGCGTGAAGAGTTCGAGGCGGAAGTCGCCAGCCAGTTCATCATGGACTGGAGCCTGAATCCGGTCTGGATTCCCAAGCGCATGGTCATCCTTTGTTCAAAAGTGGACCACGCCATCATGGAGCTGCTCTGGCGGTGGAAGCGTGGCGATTTGGAAGCCGATATCTCCATGGTCATCAGTAACCACCCCGATCTGCGCGGTGCTGTAGAGCACTTTGGCGTGCCGTTTCACCACGTTCCGGTTGAGCGCAGTCTGCGCGGTAAAGTGGCTGCCGAAGACAAGATCATGGAGCTCATTAACGGCCAGATGGATATCATCGTACTGGCCCGCTACATGCAGATTTTGACTCCGGACTTTGTGAAGCGGTACTCCAGCCGTATCATCAATATTCACCACTCCTTCCTGCCCGCCTTCATCGGCGCCGACCCGTACCGTCGTGCGCATGAGCGCGGCGTGAAACTCATCGGTGCCACGGCTCACTACGTCACCGAAGAACTGGACGAAGGGCCGATCATCGAGCAGGACGTCATCCGCGTGACCCACTCCCATGATGTGGACGATCTCAAACGCCTTGGCGGCGACATCGAGCGCCATGTGCTCGCCCGCGCCGTGAAGTGGCACCTTGAGGACCGCGTCATCGTGGACGGCAACAAGACCATCGTCTTCCGTCGTTAATCG
Organism: Pseudodesulfovibrio sp. zrk46; assembly: GCF_012516435.1. Classification (NCBI taxonomy): domain Bacteria; kingdom Pseudomonadati; phylum Thermodesulfobacteriota; class Desulfovibrionia; order Desulfovibrionales; family Desulfovibrionaceae; genus Pseudodesulfovibrio; species Pseudodesulfovibrio sp. zrk46. The sequence goes on along the minus strand of NZ_CP051216.1, from coordinate 347,699 downwards.
CGCATTACTTTGAATTTGAAGCCCCTGTGTCCTTCTGGATGCAGGGGCTTTTCCGTTGCGTGACAAGGACTTTGACGGAAATAAGCGTTTTATGTGATTGTTGCTTGACTTAGAGTTTACTCTAACTCGTACACTCATCTCATGTGTGGAGAAAAACATGACCATCAGTGAAATTGCAAAGCGGACAGGCCTGACGGCGCATACCTTGCGTTACTATGAAAAGATCGGCCTGATTCGGGATGTTGAGCGTGGCAGAGGACGCCGGATGTATACCGAAAAGGACGTGGAGTGGCTGCTGTTCATTGTGCGTCTCAAGGAAACCGGCATGCCGCTCAAGCAGATCGAGCAATACGCACGGTTGCGCTACGAGGGTGACACCACGTTGTCCGAGCGCAAGGCCATGCTTTTCTCTCATCGGAAGGACCTGAAAAGGAATATCGATCAGCTCCGGGGTCATCTCAAGGCCTTGGACAAAAAGATCGCCATCTATGAAACATGGGAGAAAGAATATGACGAGGTACGAGAGAGGGCTGGAAAAGCTGAATGAAATTGACGGACAGGCCGGGACCAACGTGGTGGAAAGCCTCAAGGATATCGCGCCGGACTTCGCGGAGTATTTGATCGAGTTCCCGTTTGGTGACATTTATTCACGGCCCGGGCTGGATGTCCGATCCCGCGAGGTGGCCACCATCGCCGCCCTGACCGCCATGGGTACGGCGACGCCACAGTTGAAGGTGCACATCGCAGCCGGGCTGAATGTGGGGCTCAGCAAAGAAGAGATTGTTGAGATCATCATGCAGATGGCTGTGTATGCTGGGTTCCCTGCCGCACTCAACGGGCTCTTTGCCGCCAGAGAAGTCTTTGAAGCAGAAGAAGCGTAAAATAAAAGGCCCGGGCAGCATCCACTGCGCGGGCCTTATTCATTGTAAAAAAGCGGTGTCTATTCTTTGTCTGCGAATTTTTCCAGCACCTCGGCCAGCTTGGCCTTGAGGTTGGTGGTGGTGCGGGCAAAGAGCTCCAGATTGAGCAGAACCATGATGTCCACGCGGAAAATCGCCTTCTTCCAGAGCTTGCTCAACTCAACCTGCAGTTCCTCTTCCAGACTGAGCATCTGCATTGCCGCACTCATCTGCTTGGCGGTCTTGGGTTTGAAGAGGAGGGTGCCTTCGCGGGTCACGTCATTGGCGAAGAGCTGCTTCTTGCGGATCTTGGACATACCCGCCAGATTATCCACGGTCTCCTCAGGGACACGTCTGGCGCGGCCGCTGCGGACCTGAATCTTGCCGCCGTACTCGCGTCCGGTTTCCTGCAGGATATGGATCATGATGTTCTCAAGCAGGAAGTAGAGGATGCGTTCGAGGACAGGAATGCTGAAATCTTTTTCCAGATGACGGATGCCTTCGATCTGTTCAGGCACGAATTCGGTCAAGGCCTTATAGAAGTGATCGCTGGTCCTGCCGATGGCAATGGCAGCGCCTACGCCGACAGCCACGACCTGTTCGCGCATGAAGTTGAACTCTAGCTGTTCTCGTTCGATGGTTTCCTTGTCCCGTTCGTCCTTGGCGCCTTCCTTTCGGGCTTGGACCTGTTTGACCCGTTCCATGTACAGGGCCTCAAAGTCCTTGGCCACGCTGTCTACGCAGATGGTGCGCGATGCCTGGAGAAATTCGGTTTGAGTGATATCGCTGACTTTGGACAGCGACTCAAGGCCCTTGATCAGCATGGACTGCATCAGTTTGGCCCGACGGATGCCTTCCTCATCGGTGCGGCTTTCCACGTATGCCTTCTGGATGCGTGTCTTCTCAATGGTCTGCGTAGTGGGGTTGAGCTTGCCGAGGATGTCGTCGAACAGGAAACGGATGACGAGAAAATTCTTTTCCTTGGTGACGGTGTATTTTTCACCTTCAAGGATTTCCTTGTGGGCCTCTTCAACTTGAGAGGCTACGAACTGCTCGATGAACGCCTTCCAGAACTCTTCATTCAGCTGGTGCTTTTCGATCAGCGCGCTGTAGTCGCCGAGGGCCTGCTGGCCAAAGTAGCGCAGGACGATCTCTTCGAAATTGTCCGTGATGAGCGCCATGGCATAGACGATGCCCTGAACACACTTGATGAGCATGGACTCGGTGTTGACCAGCTCGGCTTCAAGCTCTTTGGTCCGTGTCGCGTCGTTTACCTGAACGGCTTTGCCGTAATGGGCGAGCAGGACGATGAAATTTGCGATGTGCTTGTGGATGAATTCGTAGCCGGGGTGGCCGACTCGACCGCACAGGATATTAACCACGGACTGTTGCTGCGCCTTAAGCAGCGGGTACTCGTTGATATTACCGTGGTTGACCTTGATGAATTCCAGCAGGACTTCGCGCTCCATCACTTCGCGTAGGGCTGCGCCGTCTTTCAAGGCGCGCAGCTTCTTCTGGTAGGCGGTGAGTCGTTGCTCTGTGCTGAGCTTGGGTTGCTGTGGTTGTGATCCGCTCATGGTCGATTCTGATTATCCTTGCTATGTTGATTCCGCCAAAAACCGTATTCCAACTCAGGAATTTTTGCAAAGTAAATATCGTCGGGTAATTAGGGTCATCCGGGGCTTCCGGCTATATTTAGATACCTTTTTGTCACGGCATGTTCCTTGACCGCTCGAAGCAAACAGGCAATAACCAATTCCATGATCGTATGTACTGGATGCGGCAGGAAAAATGACGATGAAAGCCGTTTTTGCGCCAAGTGCGGCAAGAAGCTTCAGTCGTCCCGTCAAGCCATGGCCCCGTCGGCCCCGGAGCAGACCCGGCTTACCCGCTTTGCCCATAAGGGGCTCCCCAAGGACAGGATGATGTCCCTGCGGCGGTTGCTGGAAGCCTTTGCCTGTCTGTGCCTGTTTGTGGCCGTGGGAGCCTATTGCCTCTACTTCGAAGACTGGCTGCCCATGTATCCTACGCTGGGGCTTATCGGCCTGTTGCTCTGGTTTAGAAAGCTCTAATCCCCGGATAAACGAAAATCCCCCGTACACATCGTGTACGGGGGATTTTTTCATGTGTATTTGCAGACTACTGGGCTGCGCCGTCGGTGGTGTCCTCGGGCTGGGTGGCGTTGTCGCCCTGCAGGGCGCGTTGCAGGTCTTCTTCCAGCAGATCCGGGATGGGACGATCCCAGAACTTTTCATCCAATTCTTCTTCGATGGTCTTCTCGGAGCAGCAGACCAGTCGCTCGGTATTAAGACATTCCGGCACGGCATAGTCCACGACGGAGCACTTGGCCGCGGAGTCGAAGTGGTATGGAATGGAGCGGGTGGTGGTCTGGAAATCCTTGCCCTGAATGCGGATCATGTCGTTGTAGACACCCACGAAGAAGCGGGCTTCCTTGTTGGCGTAGAACACGGAGAACAGATAGACGTTCTCGTGTACGCGGGACACGTAATTTACCTCGAGTTCATCCTTGCACAGGATGCGGGCGATGAGCTTGCGGCCCAGGCAGATGTCCATGTCCATGAACTCCGTGGCCTGAGCGGGCAAGGCGAGGGTGAGCGTCAAGAGGAGCGCGAAAAGGAGTCCCGTAATGTGTCGCATGTCTGTATCCCGTGTCTATCCCAGGTCGAGAAACAGCTGAAACCCGTCCGGATCAGATGTCTCGCACCGTTCCTTGCAACCGCAGCACTGGTAGTGGCCTTTTTTGATATACCAGGTGGCCTTCCAGGAGCAGTCGCAGTTGAAATACTCGTAAACTGAGGAGTCCACAGCCCCGCGATAGCGGATGTAGCCCTCTTTTTTTATCTTTTCCAAGAAGTTCATCGTCATATTTATCCGTTTAGTTAAGGTCTGATGTACACCGGACTGCGGTTTTTTGCAAAAGGATCGGCGTCTGGCAAGCATTTTCCCGTGCATTGACAGGGAGGGGCGAAACAACGTTTAATGAATATAAGCGGAAAAAGGTGATTTATGGAAACATCGCTCAAGCATACGCTGTATCTGCTGCTGGAAGATCAGGAGGGCCGCGACCCGCGGGCAAGGTGGGTGCGTGCTTTTCTCGTGGTCCTCATTTTGCTCAACGTCCTGGCCGTAATCGTCGAGACCATGGAAGACGTTTCGCAGACCTATCGTCATCTGTTCCGGTCCTTTGAATACTTCTCCGTAGCGATTTTCACCGTGGAATACGCAGCCCGCCTCTGGGTGTGCAGCCAGTGCCAGTCCAATGGTGGCGGCCTCGGTGGGCGGATCCGCCACGCTCTCAGTCCGCTCATGATCGTGGACCTTTTGGCGATTATTCCTTTCTACATCCCCTTCCTGCTGCCCGTGGATCTCATCTTCCTGCGTGCCATCCGCCTCATGCGTTTGCTCCGCGTCCTGAAGCTCGGCCGTTATTCCGATGCCGTGCAAGTCTTTTTCACCGTGGTCCGTCTCAAGAAGGAGCAGCTCGCCGTGGCCGGTTTCGGCCTAGCCATCCTGCTCATCATTGCTTCCAGTCTCATGTACTATTTTGAGCACGAGGCGCAACCCGCCATCTTCGGCTCCATACCCCACGCCATGTGGTGGGCCATCATCACCCTGACCACGGTGGGCTACGGCGACGCCTATCCCGTCACCGGCATGGGCCGTTTCCTCGCGTCGGTCATCGCGCTCCTCGGCATCGGCATGTTCGCACTGCCAGCCGGTATTCTCAGCGCGGGCTTCGTGGAATACGGGCACATGAAGGAAAAGGAAGACGAGCCGTCTGATTCCTGTCCCGGCGACGACTGATCGATATCCTTCACAGTACAAAAAAAGGCGACCCGTTTCTGAGTCGCCTTTTCATATTACATCGTCTGCGTTGACTAATACTGCTTCGGAAACCGTTCGCCCATCAGGTATTCGAGGGCTTCCTGATCGATGGTGCCGGACGCCACGAAGAACTCCAGTCCCACGATCATGGGGTGATAGGTCAGTCCGTGCGGCAGCTCGTCGGCCTTGCCGTACAGGTACCGTTCGGTCGGGACCGCTTCGTTCACTTCCACGATGCCGTCCCTGTGCAGGCCGGACATGATGGCGTGGTCGAGGATGTATCCGCCGGGCAGGGTAGTCCACAGGTGGTACTGTCCCATGTTCTCTTCACCGGACTGCTCTTTGAGCATCTTCTTGAAGTGCGGCAACTCCGCCGGGAAGCGCATTTCGCCGTTCACGGCCACGTTGCCCAGCGTCATGGTTGCGCCGGGGATGTGAAATTTTTTCGCCAACATGTGGAACATGCCGAAGTTGACGTTGAAGCCGTTTTCCGCACGGAGCGGGAACGGAATATGCCCGGTGGCTTCTACCGCATTGAGTACGGTCTGATCGATGGCCATGCCGTCTTCGGCGAGGGTGATGTCGCCGATATCGAGTTTGCGGGTCTGGGAACACGCTGCGGTGAATTCTTTCATGTAGCTCATGGGCGCGTTGGATATCATTTAGCTTTGGGTTTGTATAGATGTTGGGTAGGTAGGGAGGTCGCCTTCGGCTCCGATTGATGGATGATTCCTGCCGGATGGCCGCCTCCGCGGCGGGCGGTCTATTTTTATCTCTGCTGTCCTCATCCGTAAGCCTCGAAGACTCGGCAACGGCTGAGGCTGGCTGAGCCGCCCCAAAAAATAGACGAAAAAAACTCGGCTCAAGAAGTATCTCCCCGCCTCGTGATCACTTGCTGAGAATCTGATCCAAATAGATTGCCTTGATTTGTGCTGCGCGACGTTCGTCGCTGCCGAATTTGTTGGTGCTCGGCGGAATCGATTTGGTCAGTTTCTAGGCTGCGTGTTCAAGGGCTGCTGCAGTTCTTTGTTGTAAAGACTTAGCGTCTTCGGAATGGCGTAGGGAGAAACCGTGCGCAATATATTCTCACGTAACCTCGAGCGAAACGAGCGATAAAAAGTTTAGGAAGGGAGAGGGGATGGGGGTCTGGGGGAAGGGGAGAGGGACAACCCTTCTCAAAGGGTTTCCCTCTCCCCTTCCCCCAGCCGCCGGAGGCATCTTTAAATGCCTTCAGGCAGCGTTTCTACAAATTGCTTAATTTCGTCTCGGACTCGGCGGTAGACGTCGAGGATTTCGTCTTCGTCTTCCATGCCTTTGGTCAAACCCGGCGGGTCGTCGAAACCGACGTGCACCACCTTGGCATTGCCGGGGAACATGGGGCAGGTCTCGTGTGCGTGGCCGCAGACCGTGACCACGTAGTCGAAGTCCACGTCTGCGAGATCGTCGAGCAGCTTGGAATGGTGGGCGGTGATGTCCACACCGGCCTCCTTCATTACCTGAATGGCGCGCTCATTCATGCCGTGCGTCTCGATACCCGCGGAATAGGCGTTGAATTGGTCGGCCTTGAGATGGCGCGCCCAGCCTTCTGCCATTTGGCTTCGGCAGGAGTTGCCGGTGCAGAGAAAGAGAATATTCATTGTCGATCCTTACTTGGGAACAGAGGTTTCGCACTGTACGTGACACACGCCGGAGATGGTCTCCTTGGCGTATGGGAAGTACTTCTTCTTGAACCTGAGCGCCACGTTGACCAGCGCGATGAGCACCGGCACCTCGACTAGCGGGCCGATTACGGCGGCAAATGCCTCGCCGGAATCGATGCCGAACACGGCGATGGCAACGGCGATGGCCAGCTCGAAGTTGTTGGACGCGGCCGTGAAGCTGAGCGTCGTGGCCTGCTCATAGGTGGCGTCGGCCTTCATGGAGAGGTAGAAGGAGACGAGGAACATGATCAGGAAGTAGATGGTCAGCGGGATGGCGATGCGGATGACGTCCATGGGCAGTTGCACCACCATGTCGCCCTTCAGGGAGAACATCACGAGGATGGTGAACAGCAGGAAGACGAGCGTCAGCGGGCTGATCTTAGGAATGAACACGGTCTCGTACCACTCGCGGCCTTTGAGCTTGATGCCGATGAGACGGGACAGCATACCGCCAAGGAACGGGATGCCGAGATAGATGAATACGGACTCGGCGATCTGGCCCATGGAGATATCCACCACCACGCCTTCCATGCCGAACCAGCCGGGCAGCACGGTGATGAAAATGTAGGCGTACACCGAGAAAAAGATCACCTGAAAGATGGAGTTGAACGCCACCAGCCCGGCGCAATACTCGGTATCGCCCTTGGCCAGATCGTTCCATACGATGACCATGGCGATACAGCGCGCCAGCCCGATCAGGATCAGGCCGACCATGTAGTCATGCTGGCCCGAGAGCATGGTGATGGCCAGGCCGAACATCAGCACCGGGCCGATCACCCAGTTCTGTACCAGCGACAACACCAGCACCTTGTAGTTGCGAAACACCTGTCCGAGCTGCTCGTATTTCACCTTGGCCAGCGGCGGATACATCATCAGAATCAGGCCGATGGCGATGGGGATGTTGGTCGTGCCCACCTGAAAGCTGTTGATGACGTTCTTCACGTCCGGGTACAGATAGCCGGTGCCCACGCCCACGAACATGGCGAGGAAAATCCACAGGGTCAGATAGCGGTCCAGAAAGGACAAACGTTTCATGGTCGATTCAGACATGGTGACCTCTTAACCGTCCGTTGAGCAGGAGTCGGCTTTCTTGGTTTTCAGGAACGCCAGCAGTCGCGCATAATCTTCCTTGGCCTCGTCCCGGTCGGGAAGAAGCTCGCACAATATCCGCTGCATCGCTGCCTGAATGTTGTCGTCAGAGTGGGCGAGAGAGTAGTATACCCACTTCCCCTTGCGTTGGCTCTGCACCCATCCCGCATTTTTCAGGAATGACATGTGTCGCGAGACTTTGGACTGGGGCAGATCAAGCCCCTCCATCAGGTCGCACACACATAATTCTCCGTGGTCGAGCAGACGCAGCACGCGCAGCCGCGTCGGGTCGGAAAGGGCTTTGAGTTTTTCAGCGAGTTGAATCATTGAATGAACATATCCGCTTATGCGGATATGTCAACAACGCTGGCATGACAATTGGGAGAGAAAGAGGCGGTTCTAGTCTTCCACCAGGCCGACGACTGCCGTCTTGTTGTGGAGCTCGACGTGTCTGTCGCCCATGCTGGAGATTTCCCCAAAGCAGAGGGCGCCAATGGGGGAATTGGGAATGGCCTTTTGATCTTCGGCGATGGCTTTCAGCTCAATCTGGGAGTAGACGCTCTGCATGCGCTCCACGGCCATTTTTCTGCCGAAGCAATCCATCATGATCACTCTGGAGTCCTTGACCTCGGACGGCAGGGTCTTCTTGGCCTCGTCATAGGCCGCAATGGACGCCTTTGCCAGTGACTGGCATTTCTCCGCGTCGGATTTTCCCTCCAGTTCCATCAGGCAGGCCTTGGTCCCTTCGGGAATTTCAACGGAGAACTGGAGCGATCTATCTGCGCCAACACCCAGCGGGGTGCGGTCAATGTAGGTCGTCTTCCCGTTCTCCTCTCTGATGAGGCCCAGCGGATATTTCACGGCGATGTTGAAGAAGGTGTCCGGATTGGCGTACTCCGTGGCCAGGAGTGTGCCGCTCTTCTCATCGTAATCGGATACGATCTGGACATACCGGTCAAAGGCCCGCGTGTTGTCGATGCGCTCGACAAAGCAGCCGTTGTTTTTCGTTATCTCCAGCTCCGCGCCTTTCAGCGGGGTCCAGCCATGTCTGACGCCGACGCTGCTCTTGAGCCGGGTGAAGGCGAGCACCGCGCCGTTCTGGATGAGCTTCTCCGGCGAGAAAATACTGTAATGCGAGACCTTCAGTCTGCCCCGGCCCGTCATGCCGCCGATAACATTCATGGGGTATTTCCGGACGATGTGGTTCAGGCCGTCCATCAGCTCCAGATTGATTTCGCCAAACCCGTCACCAAAGACGAACAGCGTGTTGAAGTCGCCCTGTTTCAATTGGTTTTGGATGGGAGCAATTCCCTCCTCTATCTGGGGGAGGATGTTGTTGGCGGTGATGTTTTCCAGCGTGACGACATGCACTTCGGAGTCGATGCCAGCCAGGATACTTCCCTTATCGAGGAAGGTTTCTCCAGCGAAAACGGTCGGGAAGATGCCCCCGAAAATCTGGACACCGTTTTTGGAGGCAACGCTCAACGCCTTGTCGAGCATACCCTTATATCGGGGGATATTGTGGATGATGTCTTCCGCCTGCATCAGCATGATGGATTTGCAGCCTTGGGAGACCAGTTTGGAAATGCTCGTGCCGAGTTCAGTACAGCAACCGCTATGGTCGACGATTATTTCCATTGAATCTCCCGTAATATTGCGAAATCACGCCGTGGTCGGCGTCGGTGTTGAAGGCGTTATTTTAGCGAGTATGGTGTATGAGTGTATTGATATGGGTTGTTGGGGGAAAGGTAAATAGGATTATAAGGTTGGGTTGGGGGTCGGGTGAGGGGGAGGGGAAGAAGGAAGAGATGAGGGAAGAGATGAAGGAAGGCCGCCTTTCGGCGGCGATTTTATGGAAGGATTCCTGCCGGAGGCGTCCTGCGCGGACGGCGGTTCTTTTTTGGCTGAGCCGCCCCAAAAAAGAACGAAAAAAACGCGGCTTTTCCGAGCGCGGGCGCCCGGTGTCCGCTGGCAAGAATCTGATCCAAGCTGGCAGCTCTCGTTCTTGCGTTCTTCCGCTTCGCTCCAGTGCAAGAACGAGCAAGACGCTGCCTGCCGCTTGGTCAGCTTCTAAGCCGCTTGGACACTAGGCTGAGCTAGCAGTTGTCCAGTAAATTCGCTTGTTGTTGTTTCTTTGTAAAAAATGTTTTGATGCTCAATTTGCTCAATTCTTCATTGGTTAACGGCGGAGATATGCTTTCCCCATCAAATTTAAGGACACGAAGTACACGCCATTGAGGAGTCAATTCGTTGTCTTTAATCATTTGCACTTCTGCAATGTCGTCAGCCGCTAGTTTGATATCTTGTGTGATTGCGTAATTTCGAAATCTATCATCATCAATTTCAAATGTTCTTTCAGTCTTGTTTTGAAGATCACTTAGGAAGAAACACGTCCATCCCCGTCGGCTTTTCTCTTTTAGGCTTACAGGGGAAATTATTTTTATCTTTCCGTGATAGAAGCTGTGTTCGCATAGTTCATCATCATTGTCTGGCAACGGAGCAATGTATTTAGAGAAATCTTCCCTATCTATGTAGTCATCTCCTTTATACGATACAGCTTTAATACGATTGTCCTCTTCCATGTGTTCGTAGATTAGGTTTTTAGCTTTCAGGACAACTAGCCTTTTGTTCAAGTAATCTTCATTGTTACGGCATTGCAGTTCAGAGTATGGCCTATCGAGATATTCGCTTATAGCTGTACAAGCATAATTTATAAGAAGATTTTCTTTCAAAGAGTCGGATAGTTTTGTTGCTGAAAATTCGCTCAATTCAGAAAGATCTTTCCCGATCATGTCTTTCAAAAAAGTGTTGATAAAGGATTTCGAAGCAATGGAAACAAATGCGCCGGTTATCACAGGGACAACAACCTGAAAGATTGCTTCGAAGCATCCCTCTCGGGGTATACAAAGATAAACTTCTGTTTTTTTTGCTCCTTCTAAAGTCTCTTCAAAAACAGTATCTGTTATTTGCTCAAGTCCCTTTGCTATTCCAGCTAAGGTATTTGCAGAAATCATTTTATTAGGGACATCGAAATGAAAGGAAATCGTATCCGAAGGAGAGGCGGTAATCATTTCTAACTCGATTGTTGGCTTATGATGGAATTTGTTTTCCTGTATCAAGTTTTCGTCATTGTGCCAATGAGTCAGGATGGTTGTGGTTTATGTTCATGATAGCTCTTGAGAGACTTGTTTGTAATTCAAAAGGGCCGCCCATTTGGGCGGCCCTTCTTCGTATTAAGTGTTTATGCGTTCGCCTAATGAGCCTCAGCCCAACTTTTCCCTACACCCATATCTACCTTTAATGGGACATCCAAGTTCGCTGCGCCCTGCATGATTTCTACGAGGCGGGCTCCGGCGGCTTCGATGCTTTCGGCGGGGGCTTCGACTATCAATTCATCGTGTACCTGCAGGATCAGGTTGGCGCCGAGGTCCTTGAGTTGTTTGTCGCCGTAGGCGGCTACCATGGCCATTTTGATGATGTCGGCGGCCGTGCCCTGAATGACCGTGTTCACGGCCTGACGGCGGGCTTCGCTGGCGAGCATGTTGTTGCGGGAGTGGAGCTCCGGCAGCAGGCGGCGGCGTCCGGCCAGTGTGGTCACGAAGCCGTTGTTTTGGGCGTCTTTTACGATGTCGTCGTAGTACGCCTTCAGGGTCGCCAGTTTTTCAAAGTATCGTTCGGTGAATTCCTTGGCCTCGGTTTGTTTGATCTTCAGCTCGCGCGCCAGTTTCTGCACGCCCATGCCGTAGATCAGGCCGAAGTTGATGGTCTTGGCGTTGCGGCGTTCGTCCGGCAGCACTTCCTCCACGGTCTTGTCCATGATCAGCGCCGCCGTGCGGGTGTGGATGTCCTCGTCATTGCGGAAGGCATCCAGCAGGGCAGGGTCTTGGGAGAAGTGGGCCAGCACGCGCAGTTCGATCTGCGAGTAATCCGCTGCTGCCAGCAGATTCCCTTCCGCCGCCGTGAAGCAGCCGCGCATTCTTGGGCCGTACTTGCCGCGAATCGGGATGTTCTGCAAATTCGGCTTGGAGCTGGAGAGGCGACCCGTGGCCGTGCTCAACTGGTTGAACTGGGTGTGCAGGCGCGATGCCTCGTCCGCCATCTTGGGCAGCGGGGCCAGATAGGTGGAGCGCAGTTTTTCCAGCATCCGGTATTCCAGAATGTCTTCCACAATGGGATGCTTGCCGCGAATCTTCTCCAGCACCGCATTCGCTGTGGAGCGTTGCCCTGTGGCCGTCTTGGACCCGGCCTTGATATCCAGTTCGTCGAACAGCACCACCGCCAACTGCTGGCTGGAGCGGATGTTGAACTCATGGCCCGCGTGCTCGATAATCGAGCGCGTCAGCGCGGCTAGCTGTTCGGATACGTCATCCAGAAAATCCTTGAACGCGGCCTGATCAATGTAAATGCCCGCCTTTTCCATGGACACCAGCGCCGGGATCAGCGGCAGCTCCAGATCGCGCATCAGCGGTTCCAGCTCGGCGCTCTCCACCTGTCCCTTGATGCCCTGCATATAGCCCAGCGCAGCCAGCGCCTTGGCATGAGGATGCAGCTCGGCGGCCACGTTCGAGAACTCGGAGCGGCCATCCTGATACAAGGACTGGCGCAGCCGCGCCCACGTGTAGTTGCGCGCCTCGGGGTCGAGCAGGTACGCGGCAAGGCTCAGGTCAAACCACTGGGACGGCAGCAGGTATGCCCACGCCTCATCAGCACGAAGCAGCTCCTGTACGCTCGGCGTGGCAATGACAGACGCGTGTTCCAGCGCCCGGACCAGATCGGCCACCGCGCCGCTGTAGCGGTATTCCTTGCCTTCCAGACCAATGAAAAATGCATCGTCCTCAAAGACCAGTCCCACGTCCTCGCCAGCCAGACCCGGCAGGTCGCCCGCGCTCTCCGCATCCACCACCGGAAGCGGCTCGCTCGGCTCCTCGGGAGTCGCCGGGGCATCGCCGAACAGGGACAACATGCCATCACCAGCCGGAGCCTTCTTCTTGGCCGCAGCCTTGGGAGCGGATGCCGGGGCATCGCCAGCCACATCCAGCAGGGACGGCGCACCACTCGGGGCCGCCTTCTTGGGCGCACCAGCCGGTTTCGGCACCATGCGCTTGAGGCCGTTCAGCTCGTATTCATCAAGGAACGCCATCAGCTCGGCCGCGTCCACGTCGCGCAGCACAAAGTCATCGACAGGCACATCGCAGCAATCGGTCTTCATGCGGGTCAGTTCGCGGTAGACGAAAATATTCTCCAGCTCCGGCTCCACCTTCTCGCGCAGCTTCTCCGGCAGCTCGGCAACATTGTCGCGCACATCCTCCAGCGTGGGACCGGTAGCGGCAAAGACTTTACGCGCAGTGACCGGGCCAACCTTAGGGATGCCGGGAATGTTATCCGCCGAGTCGCCGATGATGGCCTGAAAGTCCGGCCATGTAGCAGGCTCCATACCTTCCTTCTCGCGGAAACCGTCCAGCGTGTAGATGGTCTCCTTGCGACCGTGCTGACTGACCATGAACACATTGGTGTCCAGGCACTGCTTGAGGTCCTTGTCCGAGGCCATGATAACCACCGGGCGATCCGCCTTGTACTTGTTGGCCAGCGCGCAAATGCAGTCATCCGCCTCAACGCCGTCCGAGATCAGGAGGTTGAAGCCCAGCAGCTCCACACCCTTGCGAACCGGCTCGATCTGCTCGGCCAGCGGCTCCGGCATGGGCGGGCGGTTGGCCTTGTACTGATCATACAAATCATTACGGAAGGTCTTCCCTTTGCCATCCATCAGAAACGCCACATGCTTGGGCTTTTCATCACGGATCAGGTTCATGAGCACGCGAAGCACAGTGTTGATCGCGTTGGTGGGGAAGCCGTCGGAACGGGAAAGATCGGCCCGCGCATAAAAGGCGCGGTAGAGCAGAGCAGTACCATCAATCAGGTAAACGGGTTCCTCGGAGAGGTTGAGACGTTCTTTTAAGGACATATTCTCGGTGGTGTTAATGTTGTGAAGAGAGGTGAATTTACGCGGGTGGCGGGGAAAAGGCAATGAAGAGAAAGGCAGAATAGATAAGGAAAGCCGCCCGAAGCGGGCGGCGATTGTTTGAAAGATGCGCGCTGATGGCGCGAAAGGCAAAAAGAGCCGTCGCTTTCGCTCCTCCATGCCCTCCCGGCGGGGTTCTTTCTTGGCTGAGCCGCCCCAAGAAAGAACCAAAGAAACTCGGCTTTGTGTGCTCCCCGCCTTGTGATCACGGTCTAAGAATCTGATCCAAGCTGGCAGCTTTCGCTTTTGCGTACTTCCGCTGCGCTCCAGTGCAAAACCGAACAAGACGCTGCCTGCCGCTTGGTCTGCTTCTAAACCTCTTGAATCAAGGGCTGGTGCAGGTCTTTGAATGTCAGTCGAACAGGGGAAAAGAGCTGAAGTTGCCCGACAACGAAGAGCCCGAGCGAAGCGAGCGACAAAAAGTTTAGGAAGGGAGAGAGGGGATGGGGGTTCCAAGGGGGAAGGGGAGAGAGGGACAACCATTTTCAAATGGTTTCCTTCTCTCCCCTTCCCCCTTGGCCGCCGGAGGCAACCGCGAAGCGGGTTACTAAATTCTTCGAATAGTCTTCTTCTTGCCCTTGCCGAGACGTTTCAGCATGAAGATTTCGGCGTCTTCACCATCGAGATCGGCGAGGGGGACTTCGGCGCGTGCAGCCTGCTTGTGCCCGCCTGCGGAGCCGAGGCCGTTCATGAGCTTTTGGGCCATGGTTCCCATATCTCGGCGCAGACCGTCACCGCGGAAAATGCAGACGAGCTTGTCGTCGGCGGTGCCGGACACCACGACCCAGGGGACGTTGTGAACGCGGGTGAAGAAGTCGGCGACGATGACGAGGATGTCGGGATTTTCGACATTACCGCAATGGGCGTAAAGGCCGTGGCCGATGCGACGCAGATTGTAGAAAGCCCGGGAGAAGTAGCGCATCCAGTCGAGGTGGAACTCGGAGCGGGAGATGCGGTTCATGAGCTTGGAGTCGGCGAACTTGGAAAGATACTTGAAGGCGGCCATGTCCGCGTCGATGAACTCGCGCTCGAAGGTGCGGGTATCGCAGCGAATGCCGTACATGAGGGCCGTGGCCAACAGCTTGGCCGGGCGAATCTGCATGTTGTAGAGATACTCTGTCATCATGGAGCAGACCGAACCGTACTTGGGGCGGATGTCGATGAAATCGGCCTCGACGGGGTTGTCCGGGATGATCGGGTGGTGGTCGATGACCACGGAAAATTTGAAATTCTTGAACTCAGGGTTGTGGTGCGGCTGGGAATCCACGAGGGCGAATTTGTCGTACTGGGCCGCGAGGTTGGGTATGAGTTTTTGAGTTGGAATACGGCAGTAGCGGATCATGGACAGATTGTCCGGCCGTTTTATCTCGTTTATCTGCGCTATGGCGACAGTGTTGACCCGGCGGGTCATGATGCGTTTGAGCGCGAGCGCCGATCCGAGCGCGTCGGGGTCGGCGTTGATAACGATGAGCCAGTTTTCGTCTTTGCTGAAGAGGCTGAGCAACTGCTCTACCTGCTCGTCCAGCTGTCTGAATAGTGCCACAAACTATCCCTGTTTCAGGGTTAACGGAAGCCCCGCAGCGACCAGGAAAGCCTGATCAGCGGATTGGGCGACGCCTCGGTTAAGGGCGCCCAGACTCCGTATGAATGCTCTGACCTCGCTCCCTCCGGGTAACGGGCCGAGTCCGGCCTCGCATGAGACCAATACCAGTTCCGTGTCATTCCAGTCTGCAAGAACGTCGAGTAATTCCTTGACCTTGGCGTCCTCGCATCCCGCCTCGCGGCAGGAGAAGAGCCAGTAGTCAAGGCTATCCACCAACACGGACGGAAAGTGCAATTTAGCCTTTCCGAGCGCTTGAGGCAAGTCCTCGCAGACCTCCATGACCTCCAGCTCAGGCCCGCGTTCAATGCGGTGTTGCTGGATTTGCTGTCGAAATTCAAGATCTCTGGCCTTGCCAGTGGCGATAAACAGCCCCGGAGTCGGCGCTTTGGCCAACAAATCGAGCGCAAAGTCGGATTTTCCGGATTTATTGCCACCAAGAACCAGAGTGATCATTTTGTTTTACTCCATTCATTCATCCAACCTGCAAGCAGGTCGAGCGACGGGAAAATTTCTTCGCTGAAAACTTCGAGGGTCAGGGTGTCGCCTCGGAAGTGTTCAAGTACGTGGCGCAGCAGGGCTCGTCCCTCGTCATCAAGATGGGTAAGCCCCAAGTGCTTGCCGCTGCCCGGCTTGGCCGCATAGACATGCAGCATGCGAACCGTGTCCCAGAGACCGGGCAGATCAAGAACAGGCTGCTGATCATAGGCGAGTATGTGCCCCAGGTCCAGACAGGTGGAAAACCCGCCTTGTCGTGCTTCGGGCCACAGGGCCACCAGATCGGTCTCGTCCACGTTTTCCAGCAGAATGGTTGCCGGGTCCACGCCCGCCTCGCGGAATCGGGCTGCCAGCGGCACCAGCATGTCCGGTGCTGTGGGCGGATGGAGTACCCACGACCTGGGAGACAGATAGGCTGCCTTGTCCATGAGATGGGTGATAATCCGCCACGCCTCATCCAGCCCGTTATGCCACTCCAGGTCGAGGGGGAGGTGGACATGCCACGAAACCGGGAGTGTGGCAAGTGTGGGCGGCAGGTCGAAATCCGAATAAGCCAGACAGCTTTCCGATTCGAAAAACAGGAGGCCTATCTCGGGGAAATAGTCCGCAAGAAAACGGCTGTTGTCAGCGGCTCCGGCGGGAATCACAAAGGAAGGCGCAGCTATGGAGAAGGGGAATTTGACCCCATGCTTTGTCTCTGTTTCCGCGACGGAAAGGTGACGCGGCTGCGCAGATTTTTCCGGACAGGAAATGTCCGTGGAAAAGGAAGATGTATCCATTGTTGAATTATCCGATATGGGCATGGCGATTGCAGTAAATTCCACATAGTCGAAACCGAAATGAGGATGCGACCATGAAGGTGTTACGTGATTTTTGCCAACATATTTTTAACCCGCTGCATATCTTTTGCCGGCTGCGGAAGATGGGACTGCCGATCGTGGCTGCCCGCAGTCTGTGCCGGGTGTATGAGCGTGGTGTGTACCGGTTTATTCTGTAACCGAACCTAGTCCAGCAGTCCCAACTGCTTTTCCTTGGTGACCTTTTTCGCGGCCAGTGTGGAACGGGTCACATATTCTTCCGGAATCTCCCTTAAATATCGAGAGCGCGGCAGGTTGAGCGTCTTGCCAAAGAGCTGTCTGCTGTCTGCACGGCTGATGTAGAGGTTGCGACGTGCGCGGGTCATACCCACGTACATGAGGCGGCGTTCTTCATCGAAGCGTTCGCCCCGGCCCGGGGTAAGGGTGACCTTTGCCGTGAGCAAGTCCATACCCGCAAAAGGCAGGATGCCTTCCTCGCAGGCCGGCATGAATACGGCGTCGAACTCCAAGCCCTTGGCGGCGTGAAGCGTCATTACCTGTACCTTCTCGGCAGAGCGGCGCACCAGCTCCAGTTCGGTCTGGAGGTTGACCCAGTTGATGAGGGCCTGCCAACCGCCGCGTCGACTGAATTCGCGCTTGAGGTCCTGGAATTGGCGGCTGTCCCAGAAGAACTGGTCAAAGGGCGGCGTCTCGGCCAGATATACGGATAGCCCGATGGGGCCTTGAGCCAGAATGTGTTCGGGCACGTCGATGAAGTTCTCTTCTTCGTCGGGATCCACGTCAATGGTCATGCCGAGGAAGCGCTGGGCCGTGCGCAGGATGTCCGCGATGCGCGGTTCCTGCCAGAATCCGTCCAGCTCGGGCGTGGAGCAGGGAATACCTGCGCGCTTGAGGGCCTTTTCAATGGACGGAATGAGGGCCTTGAATCGAACCAGCACGGCGATGTCGCCGAGGGCCAGATCGCCGTGGCCTTCCTGATCGGAAATGGAGTGGGACGTGGTGCCGATGAGTCCCTTGATCTTGTCGCTGATCCAAGAGGCTTCGCGGATGCCGTCCGGAGCTTCAAAGAAATGGATGGTGGCGTCGATGTCGCGGTTGGCGTTGAGTTTGGGATCATCCGGGAACAGGGTGGAGGAGCAGTCCAGAATCTTCTGGCCGGAACGATAGTTCTCGCCCAGCGTGACCGTTTCCATTTCTTCCCAGATGTCCGTGAGCTTGTTGCCCACGTCACCCACTGCGCCACGGAATCCGTAAATGGACTGCTTGGGGTCGCCGATGCAGAAGACACCATCGCCGGATTCGCCTGCGATGCCGCGCACAACGGCCAGTTGCAGCGGGGTGAGATCCTGTACCTCGTCCACCAGCACATGCAGGTAGGGCATCTTGAAGGTCGGCGCACCGGACTGCTCCAGCATGAATTCCAGCAGATCGGTGTAGTCCACCAGATCCCAGTGGTTCTTCTGGTTGCCGTAGTTGATGTGCGCCTCGGCCAGATCGTCAGGCAGGTCGGCCAACTGTTCGCGCAGCAGGTTGTACTTGGTCCAGTAGTGGTTGTACCGCTTGTTGATGGCCTGTTGCGAGGCCTTCTCCATGAGCTTGTCCTGTACCAACTGCGGATTGGTATCGATGAAAAGTTTCTTGGCAGCATGCTCGGCCAGGACGATTGGGGTGTCGTTGTAGGCATGCTTCCAGTAGTCGTAGCAGAGAGCGTGCAGGGTGCCGGCCTGAGGCAGCGGGGCGTCTTCGCCGCGCAGTCCCTTCATGCGGTCACGCAATTCCTGCGCGGCCCGGCGGGTGAATGTCAGGGCAAGGATACGCTTGGGGTTCACGCCTTCGTCGATGAGACGGGTGACGCGCCCCATGAGGGTCTGGGTTTTGCCTGTGCCCGGTCCAGCCAGTACCAATACGGCGCCGGGACCAGCATCGATTGCGGCCTGTTGTGCCGGATTGTAGGTTAAGGGCTTTGCCTCGTCCTTCGGAGTGGTGAAGGGCACACAGGCAGGGGCAGGCTCCTCGTCTTCGGTGTCGTCCGTGCTGGTTTTCTTGGCCGGGATGTCGATGAGGGTGGCCCCGTTTTTGATCTGGGCACGTTCCTTCTCGTTGAAGACAGAGATGACGCCGAACTCACCGTCAAAGCCTGCCTTGCGGATGACGTTGCCTTCGCGCATGCGGGTGATGCCTTCGCCCAGATGACAGGATTGGCGTTCCAGGTCTTCGGCGGGTACGCGCTGGAGGATATCCATCTCGTTGCCGAATTCCTTGATGAGCTTCATGTAGAGCGTGTTGACCTTCTTGGAATTCGGTCCCACACCCACCACCTCGGACAAAATCTCCTTGAGGGGGATGAGGGAAGCGAAGTTGGCTGCGCCAGCCGGTTTTTCCGGTTCACGGCGGTCAGCCAGTTCCAGTACGCGGTTGTATACGCCTACGGTGACGGGCTTGCCACAGACCGGGCAGATGCCGCCACGGGCCATGGTCTCGTGTGGGTCCATGGAGATGCCGCACTTGCGGTGGCCGTCCATGTGGTACTTGCCCTCTTCGGGGAAGAACTCCACGGTGCCGAGAAATTTGTGTCCCAATCCTTCGCTGCGCAGGGCGCGGTAAATGCCTTCGTAAGACATGTCGCCCCGGAACAGGTTGGCCTCACGCCCGAGCTTTTCGCCGGAGTGGGCATCGGAGTTGGAGATGAGCTTGATGCGGTCGAGTTCAGACCATGTCCAGTTCATTTCCGGGTCTGACGACAGCCCGGTTTCCATGGCAAAGATTTCCTGAGAGTAGTCGCCGAAACATTCCTTGATGGAGTCGAAGCCGGACTTGGAACCAAACAGGGAGAACCACGGCGTCCAGATGTGGGCGGGGACCAGAAAGGCCATGGGGTGGGTTTCCAGCACCATGTCCATGAGGTCGCGGCAGTCGAGGCCCAGAATGGGGCGGCCGTCGGACAGGAGGTTACCCACCTCGCCGAGGCGCTCGTTGAATTTGTGGACGGATTCGAGGTCCGGCATGAAGACCAGATTGTGGACTTTGCGAACCTTGCCGCCGCGCTTGTAAATGGAACTGATTTCCGTCTGGAGCATGAACCGGGTGCGACCGGGGATTTCGCCATCAAAGGTGGGAATCTCCTTTTCGAGCCCCTTGGGATCGCGCAGGCGGAAGAGGCCGGTTCCTTCGTCGATGAGTTGCTCTTCGATTTCCGCCAGCCATTCGGGGTGGGTGAAATCGCCTGTACCCAGGACGTGGAGACCCTTGAGACGGCCCCAGGCGGCCAGGTTCCGGATGTTCAGGTTCTTGCTTGTGGCCCTGGAAAAACGGGAGTGGATATGCAGGTCTGCGGTAAATCGTTCCATGGTTGGGGACAGTATAACCATCTCCTTATTTATGCAAGCCGGGGCGTCCGGAAAAACTGGTTGCAATTATATATTGTTGCAACTACAACTTCTTTATGATTCTTGATAATTTGAACCCCAAGGAAGCCCTCGGCTTTCTCTCTTGGAAACTCTCCCGCATGTTGACCAATATTCTGACTTCACTTTTTGTGGAGATGAAGGTGGACGTGACGGTGGAACAGTGGCGGGCGTTGATTCCCATCTACAAGCATGACGGCATGACGCAGGGAAAATTGTGCTCGCATTTGTCACAGGAAAAAACCGGAGTGAGCCGCCTTGTGGCTGCTCTGGAAAAACGGGAGCTGGTACGGCGCGTTGAGAGCGAACAGGATCGCCGCGTAAAGTATCTGCACATCACTGATAAGGGACGTGACCTTTTGGAGTCGACAATGGCCAAAGCCATGGAGCGACATAACGAGGCCGTCAAGCATATTGACCCGGTGGAATTGGCAATATGCAAGAAGGTGTTGTGGCAGATCATCGAGCCCACCCTTGATCCCGACTGTATTCCTCTCGGCATCGAAGATGATCGTGCCGTGACGTAAATGATAACAATCGCAAACACTGGATTTCCCATGCTTAAAATTAAATTTTTCTTTACTCTATGCCTTGCCATGCTCGTGGCCGCGCCAGCCATGGCCCAGAAACCGGGTGAACGTCCGCCGTCCCCGGTAGTGGTCTCCAAGGTGACCACGGGCGACATGGCTCCGCAGTCCGAGTTCATCGGCACTGTCTATTTCTCCGAAATCTCCAACGTGGCTTCTGAAGTGACCGGCAAGGTTGTTGACATCAAGGTCAAGGACGGTCAGCGGGTCAAGAAGGGCGACGTCATGGTGGTCCTCTCCTCTGACATGTTGCAGAAGTCCATCAAGAATGCCCGTGCACTGGCCCTGCAGGCCAAATCCGACTTTGAAAACGCCAAGTTGGAACACAACCGCGTGTCCACTCTGTTCAAGGGCAAGGCCGTGGCCGAGGGCGAGTTCGACTCCAAACGTCTGACCGCAGATGCGCTCCAGTATCAGTATCAGGCGCGTCTTGCCACGCTGGAACAGCTCCGCGATGAGCTGGCCAAAAAGACCATCCGTGCTCCTTACGACGGGTTGGTCATCGACATGAAGGCCAACCGTGGTGAGTGGATGTCTGTAGGCTCCGTTGTCGTAGTCACTGCCCGCGACGACGAGTTCGAGGTGGTGGTCAACGCGCCCAAGGAAGCCTTTGGCGTGGTCAAGCCCGGCCTCAAGGTCGGCATCAGCCTGGCTGGTGACGAGATTCCCGGCGAAGTCTTTGCCGTGGTTCCCAAGGGAGATGTCGCCACCCGTACCTTCCCGGTTAAGATTCGCGTGGAGAACAACGGCGGCCTGGCTGAAGGCATGGAGGCCCGTGTTCTCCTGCCTCGCGGTCTGGGCGGTTCCACCATGCTTGTTCCTCGTGATGCCGTCATTTCCATGCGCGGCGATCAGGTGGTCTGGGCCGTTATCGACGGCAAGGCCGTCCCCATGCCCGTGTACGTTGTGGGCTACCGTGGCCTGACTGCCGGCGTGAAGTCTCCCAAGCTCAAGGAAGGCATGGACGTGGTGGTCAAGGGCAACGAACGCCTCCGTCCCGGACAGGCCGTGGCCCCGCAGCCCCTGAAAGCCAAGGAATAGGT
Source organism: Pseudodesulfovibrio sp. zrk46 (assembly GCF_012516435.1). Classification (NCBI taxonomy): domain Bacteria; kingdom Pseudomonadati; phylum Thermodesulfobacteriota; class Desulfovibrionia; order Desulfovibrionales; family Desulfovibrionaceae; genus Pseudodesulfovibrio; species Pseudodesulfovibrio sp. zrk46. Next base: position 326,196 of record NZ_CP051216.1, on the reverse strand, counting down.
GAGCGGTTATGGATATCGTCAAAACCGCCATTGAGAAACCGGTCGCCGTTCTGGTGGGCGTGATTCTCATCGTCATGTTCGGCGGCATCGCACTGGCGACGCTGCCGTACCAGCTATCGCCCAACGTCACCGAGCCAGTCATCACCGTCTCCACCACGTGGCAGGGCGCGACCCCGTATGAAATTGAACGTGACATCATCGAAGAACAGGAGAAGGTGCTCAAGGGTATCCCCGGCCTGGTCGAGATGGAGTCCTCATGCTATAACTCGCTGGCCGAGCTTTCCCTGAAGTTCGAGATCGGTACGGATATCGACACCGCGCTGCTGCGTGTGTCCAACAAGCTCGACGAAGTACCGGATTATCCGGACCGCGCCGACCGTCCCATCGTATCGGCAACGGGTGCGTCCACCTCTCCGGTCATCTGGATGATCCTCAAGACCATGCCGGGTAACGACCGCGAGGTGCAGACCTACCGTACCTACTTTGAGAACGACGTTCGCCAGTATCTGGAACGCGTCAAGGGCGTGGCCGACCTCTTTGTCGGTGGCGGCCGCGAGGACGAGATGCAGATCATCGTGGACCCGGTCAAGCTGGCCGCCTACAACATGACCCTCCCGCAGATGGCGGCCATTCTCAAGAAAGAGAACGTCTCTATCTCCGCAGGTTCCATGGGCGTGGGCCGACGCGATTACCGTATCCGCACCCCAGCCGAATTCTCTTCTCCCGAGGAGATTGAGTCCATTGTCCTGTCTTCTTCCGGTGCGCACCGCTTTGTGGTGGGTGATGTGGCCAAGGTTCAGCGTGGGCATCAGAAGCCTACGGTGGCCATGCTCCACAACGCTGTCCCCGGCATGGCCATCGGTGTGAAGCCGGAGCCCGGCACCAACGTCATCGACATGACCAACGCCGTGCACAAGGTGGTGGATGAGCTCAACGAGAACAAGCTCAAGGAACATAACATCCAGCTCGACTGGGTTTATGACCAGCGCCCCTACATCGAGGGCGCCATCGAGCTGGTGCAGAAGAACATCATCATCGGCTCGGTGCTTGCCATCGTGGTCCTGTTCATCTTTCTGCAATCCTTTTCATCAACCATTATTGTCGCTGTGGCGATCCCCATCTCCATTGTCGGATCGTTCATCATATTCGCCGCCGCAGGCCGAACACTGAACGTTGTATCTATGGCGGGTATCTCGTTCGCGGTCGGTATGCTGGTGGATAACGCCATTGTTGTCCTCGAAAACATCGACCGACATCGGCGTATGGGCAAGAACGCCCTGCAAGCCTCCTATGACGGTGCCAGCGAAGTGTGGGGTGCGGTTCTGGCATCCACTCTGACCACGGTGGCGGTCTTCCTGCCCGTTGTCTTCATGGAGCAGGAAGCCGGTCAGCTGTTCAAGGATATCGCCATCGCCGTTACCTGCGCCATCATCCTGTCGCTCTTCGTGTCGGTTCTGGTTATCCCCATGCTGGCCAAGCAGCTCTATGCCGTTGCTGAAAGCCGGATGAAGGCGACGGCTCCTCTGGATAGCCCTCGGCCTCCGGCCACGCTGTCCATTGCCAAGCGTCTTCTCGTACCCCTGACCAATCTGGGCGGCAAAGCGTCAGACTGGATTATGGCGTTGCTGGACAAGGCAATTACCAAACCGAGCAGTCGTATCGTGACCGTGCTCGCTTTGACCTTGGCCTCCATACTCATGGTTCTGGCGTTCTTCCCCAAGATGGAATACCTGCCGCAGGGTAACCGCAATCTGGTCATCTCCATCCTGATTCCGCCGCCGGGTCTCTCCTATGAGGAGCGGCTGGGTATCGGTGAGTTCGTTTACGAGCAGGCCGATCCGCACTTTGGTCAGGAAGTGGGGGGCATCCCCGGTATTGAAGACATGTTCTTCGTGTCCGCGCCCACCATCAACCTGTTCGGTGCCATCTCTCAGGATGAGCAGCGCGCAGGTGAGATGACGCCGCTCTTCAACCGTATCCTCAACTCCATCCCCGGTATGTTCGGCATCTCCATTCAGGCGTCGATCTTCGAGCAGGGCTTGGGTGAGGGCCGCGTGATCAACGTGGATATCTCCGGTGAAAATCTGGAGAAGATCGTTGCCGCCGCCGGCACCATGTTTGGTATGTCCATGCAGCAGATTCCCGGCTCTCAGGTGCGTCCGGTTCCGTCCCTTGAGCTCCTCTATCCCGAGGTTCGCTTCATGCCGGATCGTGACCGTGTCCGTGCCGCAGGGCTCTCCACCGAGGACCTCGGCACCGCCATCGACGTCATTCTCGACGGCCGTAATATCGGTGACTACAAGGAAGAGGGCAAAAAGAAGATCGATCTGATCCTCAAGGGATCACCCAACGACGTGACCACGCCTGAGGAGCTCTATGCTTCCCTCATCGCGGTTCCCAACGGTTGGGCTGTTCCGGTGTCTTCCCTCGCGTCCATTCAGCGCACCAACTCCATGAACCAGATTCGCCATCTGGAGCGTCAGCGCACCATTACGCTGCAGGTGACGCCTCCCGGCGACATGCCGTTGCAGCAGGCCATGGAGACCATCCAGAATCAGATGATTCCGAGCGTGCGCCAGATGGGGCTGCTCGACGGTCTGACCGTGCGTCTCTCCGGCGCGGCGGACAAGCTGTCCGTGACCCGAGATGCCCTCCAGTGGAACTTCCTGCTGGCCATTGTCATCACGTATCTGCTCATGTCTGCGCTGTTCGGCAACTTCATCTATCCGCTCATCATTCTCTTCACCGTGCCGCTGGCCGGTGCCGGAGGATTCCTGGGCCTCAAGTTGGAGAACATATTCATTGCCCAGCAGCCGCTTGATATCCTGACCATGCTCGGGTTCGTCATCCTGATCGGTGTCGTTGTTAACAACGCCATCCTTATCGTGCACCAGTCACTCGGTAATATCCGTGAGCGTGGCATGGCGCACAAGGACGCGATCCTTGACGCCACCCGGACACGACTCAGGCCCATCTACATGTCCGCTGCCACCTCTGTCTTCGGTATGCTTCCGCTGGCCGTGGCCCCCGGCCCCGGCTCCGAGCTCTACCGAGGCCTCGGTGCGGTCGTGCTGGGCGGTCTGGCGCTCTCCACCGTCTTCACGGTGTTCGTCATCCCCGCACTGCTGATGTTCGTCATCGGCATGGAAAAGGGCAAGACTGCCGAGTAGAGTCGGTACTCATCAAATATAAAAGGCCGGGCATGTGTAACGCATGCCTGGCCTTTTTTTTGTGCAGCGGGTTCACTGAAAAAAGACCCGTCCAAAATTCATTGGGCGGGCCTCAAATTTGGTGGCTATCTATTTGCTCGAGTCGGATGTTCCAGAACACGCTCTACCGCATCGCGGATGCGACTTTTTATTTCATAATCCGAGAGGTGGTCCGAAATTACCAGGCTACCGTATTGGATGTATCGGGCGGGTAGCAGATTGAGGGTGAGAGCGTAGATATCTTCGATATCCAGAGACTCGAAAACATAGTCCTCATAGTACTCGTCGAGGATTTCAGGAATCAGGCGGACGACCCGCTTTTCGTTGCGATTACGGATCTTGCTGACGTCGACGCCTCGGATTTCGAACTTTATGGAACTGGGCATGGCGCTCCCTCCGGCTGCCGTTGGATAGGGGGATGTTCAGGGTAACTATAACCTGTATGTGGGCAAGAAGGCAACGTAAGTGGTATAGTTCGTGCTATAAATATAGAGTCTCTCACTGTTCGTATGAGGATGGCGGATAGGGCATGGAGGTGCCTATGTCGACGCAACCTGTTGAACATAAAGGATATGGATACACGTTTCGGCAGACCAAAAAACAGCCGGAAGACGTGGGTTTCCCGCTCGGCCCGGAAACGTCAAAAAAACAACAGGCAGATGCTGCCGAACCGGCAGCTACGGTGCGAGAGCGCGTCCGTGCGCTGTTGGCTGACGTCCCCAAGAGTGGGGAAGGGCGCTTGTCGTTTCGTGATATCGTCAATTACCGCGACAGTCAGGAAAAGGACTGGGAAGCGTTGGCAACCCATGACTTGCGAGGCTTGGGCGTGGACACGGAGCGGTCGTTTCGACTGATGCACGATCCCTCTACAGGTCTTGTTACGGCGAGCAACGACCATCCTGACAAAGCGCGTATCGATCAGTACTTTGCATCCAATCAGGAAGTGGCCGACGAGTTCAAGAGTGTCCTGCAATTGGGAAAGCTCGTGGACGTGGCCGAACGCAAGCTGACTCCTGAACAGATGGACCAGACGCTGGACAGCGAAGCCATGGGCTGGTGGTATCAATCCAATATGGAAGCCTCGGCGCTGTTCTCAGGTGGCGGCATCATCTATGGTGCCGGATCTTTTGCCTATAAGGGTATTGATATCCGGGTCTGACCTCTCTCAGTCTCATTCTTTACATAAATTCCCATATATCGGCAGCTTGAGCACTCACTCTCGCTCGCATTCTTGACATGGCTCATAGTGGTGGGTATTCTTATTAAATAGGAATGAATTCCATTATCAAATAAAGTAAGGAGTCCGTCATGAACGTGAAGCGGTTTATTTGGCCGGTCGTTGTCGGGCTGGCTGTACTGTTGGCCGGGTTCACGTTTCTCGGCCACGCCACGCAGAAGGAGAACGTTATGATCGATACTGCCAATCTTGAAGTCGCTACCATTGCGGGAGGCTGCTTCTGGTGCGTGGAATCGGATATGGAAAAGCTGCCGGGCGTGGCTCGCGCAGTCTCCGGATATGCGGGCGGCGCGGAAGTCAACCCGACATATGAAGATGTATCCAGCGGCAGCACGGGACATCGTGAAGCCGTACAGGTGTGGTTTGATCCCAAGGTGATCAGCTATGCTGAAGTGCTTGACCACTTCTGGAAGCACTTTGATCCTACGGACGAGGGCGGTTCCTTTGGTGACCGTGGTTTCCAGTATACCTCGGCCATCTTCTTCCACAGTGAGGAGCAGCGCATGGTCGCCGAAGCCTCAAAGAAGAAGCTGGAAGAGTCCGGACGCCTCGGCAAGCCAGTGGTTACGCCGATCCTCAAGTTTACTTCATTCTATGAGGCGGAAAAGTATCATCAGGATTACTACAAGAAGAGTCCTGCCAGATATAAGACCTATCGGTACTTCTCCGGACGTGATCGGTATGTGAAGTCCACCTGGGGTGACGAGGCGGAGTTTCAGCCTAATCCGCGCCCGGATGCATCGGATGCTGGCCCATTCGTGAAGCCGGATGATGCCACCCTCAAGGCTACGCTGACACCGTTGCAGTATGACGTAACCCAGCATGAAGGCACGGAGCCCCCGTTCAATAACGAGTATTGGGACAACAAGCAGGAGGGCATTTACGTGGACGTCGTGTCCGGTGAGCCGCTCTTCTCCTCCACGGACAAGTATAAGTCCGGCACTGGCTGGCCCAGCTTCACCCGACCGCTGGTGGAACAGAATATAGTGGAAAAGCAGGACCGCAAGCTCTTCATGGTGCGTACTGAGGTGCGCAGCAAGAACGCGGATTCCCATCTGGGACATGTCTTTGACGATGGGCCGCAACCCACAGGTCTGCGCTATTGCATCAACTCGGCCGCTCTCCGGTTTGTCCCCAAGGAGAAGCTTGAGGCCGAAGGCTATGGCGAGTTTGTGAAGTTGTTCAAGTAATCCTGAATACTACCTTCCCACAAAAGGGGCTGTCTTAACGGACAGCCCCTTTTTACGTGGTCACGGCGTATTATAAATATCGTTTTGCGGTCTGAAATAATCTGTCAAACCATTGCTTAAAAAATCGACAATCTGTTATGGCTTAAACCAAGTGTTACAATTTTGTGACAATCTCAACTGTCACACCAGTCGACACAGGAGGATATATGTCCATTAACAGACTGCTCGGTAACATGCCCATGGCAGCCAAGCTGGGACTCGGATTCGCCACTGTGGCCGTAGTGTTTGTCCTGGCCCTTGTCAGCTATGCTGTCTCCCTCGACTCAACACAGGGAGCCTACGGTTTTCTCATCAATAATACCGCTGCCAAACGGTCAGTGGCGTTGGCCATTGAGAGTGACATGTTGCAGTGCCGCAGGAGCGAGAAGGATTTTCTCGCTCGGAAGGACATGAAATATCCCGAAAAGGTGGGCGTCCTCGTAGAGGACGTTCGTAAGCAGGCGGCCCGACTGGCCGAATTGGAGAAGGCGGCAGGGAATGAGGATGGTGTACGGACCGCGGACGAGATAACCAAGTCCATCGGTGGCTACCATGCGGCTTTCACTCGTGTGGTAGAGAACTGGCAGACTCGTGGTTTGTCTCATGACAAGGGGCTTCAGGGCGTGTTCCGCACTTCCGTGCAAAATCTGGAAGCGTTGCTTCAGGAAGTGGACTCGGCGCATAGCTCCTATGACACGCGTGACGTGATGGTGGAACTGCTCATGCTGCGACGGCATGAGAAGGACTATCTGCTTCGTGGCCTCGACAAGTACATCGACAAGGCGGACAAGCGGGTGGCTCTGATCAAGGACAAGGTGTCCAAGCTGCCCATCTCTGAGGAACAGTTGGTCAGCGCAGACAAGTTGTTGGATCAGTACAAGGCGAACTTCCATGCCTTGGTGGATGAAGATGCACGCATCAGGGAAGGCGTTGCAGCCCTCCGCAAAGAAGTCCACACGATCGAGCCGCTGGTGGCAAGCGTAGTGAAGCAGGCCAATGAGGAAATGGCCTCTCAGGAGACTATGGTTGTTACCGCCGCTGACGCCAGCTCCATGCGGTCCATGGGCACGGCAGGTGTTGCCATTTTCGTGGCCTTGTTCATTACCGTCTCCCTCACTCGTATGGTGACCGGCCCGCTTTCAAAGGGTATGCGCTTCGCCACTGATATTGCCGAGGGTGACCTGTCATCCGATATCGATAATGGCCGCACTGATGAAATCGGGCGGATCATTGAGGCTATCCGTGACATGTCCATACGGTTGCGGGAAATCATCGGCACCATTCAGGAGTCCATGGACAGCGTAGCCTCCAGTAGTGAGGAGGTAAGCAGTTCCTCCGAGAGCCTGTCACAAAGTGTGACCGAACAGGCTGCGGTGGTCGAAGAAGTTTCGGCCAGCCTTGAGCAGTTGTCGGCCAATATCAAGCAGACCAGCCATGCGGTGGAGGAGACGGAAAAGATCGCCAACTCCAATGCGGAAGATGCGGAAAACGGCGGCACCATCATCAATAAGGCCGTGAAGTCCATGCACATGATTGCCGAGCGAATCGTCATCATCGAGGAGATCGCACGACAGACCAACCTGCTGGCACTGAATGCTGCCATTGAGGCGGCCCGTGCCGGTGAGGCTGGCAAGGGGTTCGCAGTGGTTGCTGCCGAGGTCCGAAAGCTGGCCGAGCGAAGTGGCGTGGCTGCGGGCGAGATCGGCTCCCTGTCCACTGACTGTGTGGATATCGCAGAACAGGCGGGCGAACTCTTTGATCGCATGATCCCGGAAATTCAGAAGACCGCTGATATGGTGCAGGAAATACGTGCCTCTAACAACGACCAATCCACGGGTGTGGACAACCTGGCCAGCTCCATGGGCCATCTGGATCAGTCGGTTCAGTCCGATGCCTCGGCAGTGGAAGAGTTGGCCTCCACCTCTGAAAATCTGGCCCAGCAGGCGGCCGAAGTGCAGCAGGCCATGAGTTACTTCCGCATCGCGGCAGAGCAGGCTGCTTCCCGCCCGGTGGTGGTGCGTAGCGAGTCCTTGCAGGAGTTGCCAGCCTGATTAATCTGACACTGATGAATAATGACAAGGGGAGCCCGGGAGGTAAACGGGCTCCCCTTAGTCATGAGGGCAGGATGTGAGGTGTCAGTGAAAAGGTGATTTCTAGAGGTCGGAAACGTTACCTCCCGATCGTTACAGGCATATGTCCTCGGCATGACGTTCTTGCATATTGTAAAGTGTTTTCGGGCATGTCCTTTGCAACTTGCCTTTTTTGCGGTAAGAATTGCCTGGAGATTACTTTATGTCACGAACGATAGTCCTTTATATCACCCTCTTTATGCTGCTTGCTGCGCCTGCGGCGGGGGCTGACTATCGCTATCCTTACAATGATCCCTATAAAGCTACGGTGTACGGCACACCGCCTGACAAAATGTATCGGGTGGAGAAGCCGGTTGAGCCAAAGTTGCGTTCCATCAAGGTGGAAGACCGCGACGTGCCCGAAGTGCTCTCGCATGAGCGGGAGATGTTTTACACCACGGCCACGCACAAGGATGCGGCTCCGCTCATTTTCATCGTAGCGGGAACCGGGGCAGAGCATGATTCCGCCAAGATGCGATTTCTTACGCAGGTTTTTCATCAGGCAGGCTTTCACGTCGTGGCATTGTCTTCGCCCACTCATATGAATTTTCTGGTGAGCGTGTCCGAGCACGGAGCTGCCGGATACGTCCCCTTTGACGTGGCCGACCTGTACCGGGTCATGCAGTGGATAAAAGATGATCTGACTGACGAGATCGAGGTCACGGATTACTACGTTACCGGCTACAGCCTGGGAGCCATGCACGCGGCTTTTCTTGCCCACAAGGACAGCGAGCAGGGGGACTTCAATTTCAAGAAAGCTCTCATGATCAATCCGCCGGTGAGCCTCTACCACTCGGTCAAACGACTCGACTCATGGCTTACTCCGGAAAATCTGGGCGATGTATCCGTACATGACGAGATTGAGCGCATCATCGAAAAGTTCTCAGTATATTATGAGTTGGCCGACGTCACCGATCTGGACGACAACTTCCTTTATGAGATGGTCACTCATGTTGAGTTGCAGAATACCGACTTGCGTGCCCTGATCGGTGTAGATTTCCGTGTCTCGTCCTCGTCCATGATCTTTGCCTCGGACATCTGCCTCAAGGCGGAATACGTGGTTCCACCCGAGGCCTATCCGCTCAAGACTGGTACGCCGCTGTTGCCTTACGCCGAAGCAGCCTTTGACATCAGCTTTGAGAATTACCTTGAGGAATATCTTCTGCCATATCTCCAGTACCTCAAGCCCGGGCTGGATCGATACACCATGATGCGGCAGTGCAGCCTCTACGACATCCGCTCCTATCTGGTGGAGACCGACAAGATCGTGCTCATCGGCAACAAGGATGACGTCATCCTCAATGACCATGATCTCAACTTTATCGACGGCGTGTTCGGCAGTCGGGCGCATCTCTATCCGTCCGGTGGTCACTGCGGCAACATGATGTACCCGGTGTTCGTGGAGCAAATGCTCTCCATGGTGCGTCCTGAAGGCACAACAGAGGCGGTGGAACAATGAGGATGCTCAAACCGCTTCTCCTCGTGCTCATGCTCTCCATGCTGTGGGCGTGTGGTGCCAAGACCATCAAGCTGGAGGACCCTGCGCTCAGTCTGAAATCCGTGGGCTTTAAGGCTCCGGTGAAACGGTACCCTGATGCATCCAAGGTCAGTGACATCGATTTTCTGGAGATTTACGATCCATGGGAACCCATGAACCGCAATCTGTATTCCTTCAATGCCGGTTTCGATCAGTATTTCATGCTCCCGGTCACCGGAGCCTACGAGACCGTCCTGCCGTCACCTGTTCGCTTTGGCGTGAATAATTTTATTGAGAACGCCAACGAGGTGCCTCGGCTGGTCAACTGCATGCTTCAGGGCAATGGTGAAAAGAGCGGCATTACGTTTTCCCGTTTTGCGATCAACACTATTTTTGGCGTGTTTGGCTTATTTGATGTGGCGTCACTGCAGGAGAGTCTGCCGCGTCAGGATGAGGATTTCGGCCAGACCCTCGGCGTCTGGGGTGTCGGCAATGGGCCATACTTCGTCATGCCCGTGCTCGGCCCTTCCAACGTGCGCGATACCGTTGGCTTCGGCGGCGACTTCCTCTTGCTGCTCTTGCAGATGAAGTACACCTACAAGCTCCTCGGCATCAAAGACACCAAGACGCTGGCCTACACCGCGCTGGCGATCCGCGCCTTGAACCGCCGTTCCCACACAGATTTCCGCTACCATGAGACGGGGTCGCCGTTCGAGTACGAACTGGTGCGGTTCCTCTATACGAAGAAGCGGGAACTCGACATCAAGCATTAGGCAAACAGCCGCAGAAGAAACCCCACACCGCCAGGAGAGTCATATGTCATTGCACCACACTTCTGATGCGCCTTCCCGTCCGAAACGCTTCACCGAAGGTAAGTTGAATAACGATCTGATCTTGAAAGAGCTTGGGCTCGTGCCGGGGCAGACTGCGGTGGATATCGGATGCGGCACGGGCTACATGGCGCGACTCTTCGCGCAGGAAGTGGGGCTCGAGGGAATGGTCTATGCGTTGGACGTGAACCCGCAGTACATTACTGAATTGCAGGCCGAGTGTGACGAGCCTAACCTCCGCCCCATGGTTTCCGACGTCGCCGGAGGCTGCGTTCTGCCCGATGACACCGCTGACCTCGTATATCTTTCCACGGTTCTCCACGCCCAGCGGCGCGATACACTTCCGGTTATCGCCAAGGAATTGCAACGTGTCCTGCGGCCCGGGGGGACGCTGGCTGTCGTCGAGATTGCCAAGCACGATACGCCGTTTGGCCCGCCTGTGTCTCAACGTTTTTCGCCTGAAGAATTGCAACAGGCGCTGCTGTTGTCACCAGTGAAAACAGTGGATGTCGCCGAGCATTTCTACTTACAACTATTTCGTAATTCCTGATTGAAACATTTCTAACGGCAGCAAAAAGCCCCCAAGTGAATCCACTCGGGGGCTTTTCTATTGCGTTATCCGCGCAGCCTAGTCTTCGGGGCTGGCGCAGTCGAAGATGCGGTCAAAGGTCTTGAGGACCTCGAGGCCATCTTCGCCGGTGATGGGCGGAGTGGTGTTGTTGCGCAGGGCGTCGAGGAACTGGTTGAGCTCTTCTTTGACGGGTTCGCGGAACATGAGGGGCCACTCGCGCACGGAGTAGGATTTGTCGTAGGTGGAGAAGGCAGAGTACTCTTTCACTTCCTGGGTGATCAGGTTGGCCTGGATGTACTTTGACTCACAGGCGACGTTGATCTTGCGGCCCTTGTACGGGGTGACCCAGTTGGTGGTGATGTTGGCGAGTACGCCGTTTTCCATCTCGGCGGTGATGAGGGCAGAGTCCTCATGCTTGCCGATGGAGGTGGAGGAGACCGCGTACACGGACTTGAACTCCGAGCCGGTAAGGAAGCGGATCAGGTCGATGTCGTGGGAACCGAGGTCCTTGATGACGCCGACGTCCTGAATACGCGGTGGGTACGGGCCAACACGTTCGATCTGGATGGAGATGACGTCTTCGGCATCGCCCATGAGTTCCTTGACGCGCTGAACAGCGGGGTTGAAGCGCTCTACATGGCCGACCATCAGGGTCACGCCCATGTCGGCGGCTTTCTTGACCAGCTCTTCACCTTCAATGGAGGTGGTTGCCAGGGGCTTTTCGATGATCAGGTTGATCTTCTTCTCGATGATCTTAAGGCCGGTCTCATGGTGCAGGCTGGTGGGCACGCACACAGAGATGGCATCCAGATCGTTCTCGAGCAGTTCTTCCAGAGTGGCATAAGTATTGACGCCGAACTGGGCGGCAACTTCTTCGCGGGCCTTGGGGTCAACGTCCACGACGCCTACCACTTCAACATTCATCTCGGTGTAGTTGCGCAGATGGACACGACCCATCCAGCCTAGACCGACGACACCAACTTTCAACATATATCTATCCTCGTTATTGTCAGTTCAAGTTCTGATGGGCCCGTTTACTACGCCCTCACACGCCTGTTTGCAAGCACGTTGCACAAACAATCCCCGGTAGCCTTGCGGGCGGTGTCTCCATGGGGTACTAAGTCGCTATGCACACAGGCAATCCAAATTCTCCCATCTGGTTCAGCGTTGGTGAAGCGTCCGGCGATCTGCACGGCGCAGAGCTGATGAAGGCCCTCAAGGAAGTCGATCCTACCGTCAGCTTTACCGGCATGGGCGGTCCGGCCATGGTCGAAGAAGGCATGGATGTGCTTTACGACATGAAGCTCATCTCGCTGGTGGGAATCACCGAGATTCTCGGCGGCCTGCCGCGTATCCTCAAGCTCCTGAGCCAGATCAAGAAGCGCTTGACCGAGGTCCGGCCTCGCGCCATCATTCTGGTGGATTGCCCGGAGTTCAACTTCCGCATCGCCAAGATGGCCAAGAAGCTCGGCATCCCGGTCTATTACTACATCAGCCCCCAAATCTGGGCATGGCGTTCCGGTCGTGTGCATTTCTTGCGCGAGCATGTTCGTCGCGTCATCTGCATCCTGCCTTTTGAGAAGGCGTTCTACGAGAAGTTCGGAGTGGACGTGGACTATGTGGGCAACCCTCTCATGGATGTGTTGCCATTCGACACCCTTGATCAGGTGCCCGTGGACAACAACCGTATCGGCTTGTTGCCCGGGAGTCGTACCAAGGAAATTTCCACGCTGCTTCCCATCTTTGCCGAGACCGCCCGGAAGCTCAAACAGGATCATCCTGACCTGTCCTATGTCATGGTCTGCGCGCCCGGTCGCGACAAGGGGGATCTCATGGACCTCTGGCCTGAAGACATCCCGGTCGAGTGTGTCGAGCCCGACAATCGTTACGAGATGTTCAAGTCCTGTCGCATGATCATGGCTGCTTCCGGCACCGTTGCTCTCGAAACCGCGCTCATCGGCACGCCCGTATTGGTGGCCTATAAGGTCTCCTTCATTTCCATGATTGTCGCCAAGTTGCTGGTCAACGTCGATTTCATCTCCCTGCCCAATCTGATCATGGGTCGCGAGGTGTATCCCGAGCATATCCAAGAGGACGCCAACCCCGACACGTTGGCCGCAGCCGCCCGTAAGTGGCTCGACAATGACTCTGATTACGAAGCCGCCAAAAAGGATCTGGTCGCGCTGCGAAACATGGTCGGCGAGCCCGGCGCAGCAGACAGGGCTGCCAAGATTATTCTGGATGATTTGAAAGCAGTTTAGGATGCGTCTTCGACGCGATTAAGAATAAACTAGCAGGGCACTGCCCTGCACCCGCCAAAGGCCGAGGGCCTTTGGAATCCCATCTGCGACTTCGTCGCAAAGTTAGGTATGTAAATTCCCCGAAGCATGTATGCTCTGGGGAATTTTCCTATATAAAGATGCGCCATAAGGTGCAGAAAGGGATTCCAAAGGGTACAGCCCTTTGGCCGCCGGAGGCGAAATCACCTGAAAAATAGAGGCCGAAGGCCGACCTCAAAATCTGATTTTACTTGGAAGCGACTTTTTCGCCCTCAGGCGTGTCGGTCTCGGGCTTTTGGGGCACGTAGATGTAATCCACTACGCCCTTGATACCGCCTACTTCGTGGGCGATGGCCACGGCTGCGGTCTTCTGTTCCCAATCTGCTGCGGAACCAATGAGAATCGCATTGCCGCGAATGACCTCGACGCGCAGGTCGGCGTTGGTCAAACGAGTGGAACTGCCCAGTTGCTTGGTGAGCTTGGCGAGAAGCTGGGTGTCATCGCGATTCTCACGGGGCGTGCCGAGCGGGAAAAACTTGCAGTGAATGGACTTGAGGCCGTTAATGGTCTGGGCCACCTCGATGGACTTGTCGGCATCCTTGCGGGTCGGGAACTGACCAATGAGATAGGCGGTGCGGGCAACGACATGGGCTGAGACCATTTTGATGCCGTTCATGTGCAGGCGTTCTCGCAACCGACGTTGGAGTGCCTTGTCCATGTTGGCGCAGAGAGACCCACCGTTAACAGAATTGCGGGGCAGATACTCATCCGCCAACTGCACGGCGTCGTAACCGGTCATGGCTCCACCGGCGACCTGTACCGCGGGATACACGGCGCAACCTGTCACGGACATTGCCGCGATCAGCAACAGTGCACAGGACACGATGGTATGGCGGAGTTTTTCACACATAAGTACTCCGCAGTATAAAGTAAGGTCTAGACTTTGTCTAACCGTAAATAATCAGTTCTGCTGGTGGGTGTTATTTCCTGACCACAAGATAATAGACCATGCCTGCGATGGTCTGGCGATCGATGATGCGCACGTCGTCAGGACGACCATTCTTTTCCCATGAATTCCAGTGCTTGTCTCGGATGGACAGGACGGGCTTGTCCGTGGAGTTGAACAGTGCGTTCAGTTCATCCCACTCCGAAGTTTCCAGCTGATTGTGGTTCGCGTAGTAGGTGAAAATGCCGGAATAGACGCGGTATGCCATGGGAGTGAAACCATCGTCGGCCAGTTCTCCGATGATGAGAGCCTGACGCTTTGGCGACATGGCGTTGTCCATGGAAGGAGCCACCATGAGCCCCACGGGGTAGAGCCATGCGGTGACGGCCAGCACGGATGCCAGGATCGAGGCGCGGAAGCCCGCGGTGCGGGAGAGAAAGATCAGTCCGCCGCTGCCGATCATGACAGCCGCCGCGATGCCGAGGCCGCGAAGCGGAACATCAAAGGGCAGCAGGTCGCCCACCACGAGCAGGGCGCCGCCGAGTACGCACCAGAGTCCGGCCACAATGGTCCAGAATCGCTTGGTGCGGGCTTGGTCCAGCGTTGTCATGGCATCAACCATGAGGAAGGCCAGCGGCGGGAACATGGGCAGGATATAGATGAGCACCTTGCCGCTCAGGGACGACAGGAAAATGAAGGTGGCCGCGAACATTATCCAGAGGAAGGCTCGTGGTCCGGCCTCGCGGCGGGAAGCCCACAGACCGCCCCAGTGTTCCAGCGAGAACGCCTTTTTCACAGGTGCGACGAAAGCGAAGAGTGTCCACGGCAGCCATGCCAGCGGGAATGCCACAAGATAGTAGTGGAATGGCTCACGATGATGGAAGGTCTTGGTGGCGCGCTGAATCACGTGCTTGCCCAATACGGTGTCAATGAGGAAGGACGGGCCTTCTGCCAGCATGACGCCGCCGATCCACAGTAGGAGTATGCCGATCATGGCAAGGAAGCCAAGTCCCATTTGCTTGGTGAAGAAGCGGCGGATTTCGCCTTTCCACAGCAGGAATACCGCACAGGTCAGCAGGGGAAAAATGAAGCCGAGCGGGCCTTTTACCAATGTGGCGACACCTGCCAGCAGAAAACCGTAGAGTGGGTATTTACCTTGGTTCTCCATGCTGAACGCTTTGAAAAAACAGGCGTGACTGAGCACGATGAGTGCTGCGAACATGAGGTCCATGCGGGAGTAATGGAACAGGCCTGCCAGCAGGAAAGAGGAGAGCAGCACCAGAACGCCACCCAGGCTGACAGTGCGGTCAAAACCGAGTGTGCGGGCCAGCTTGTAGCTCGCCATCAGTAAGAACAGTCCGGACAGCGCTGCGCCGAGGAAAAAGACCGTGGGCATGTCCGCCGGAGTCAGCACATCCAGCAGCCAGAGGAACCAGAAATAGATGGGCGGCTTATCCGGATACGGTTGGCCGTTCAGAGCGAGGACCATCCATTTACCATGCTGCACGAGGTTCTGGTATGCGTTGGCGTAGCGCACTTCGTCGGAAAACCAGAGGGCGCGGTTGGACAGGGTGAACCATGTCTGGGCGAAGACGCCGAAAATCATGGTCAGCCAGGGGTGATCTTCAAGGAAATACCAGATGCGCTGTGCGGTCTGTTTCATGACGGGCCTTTATGCGTTGGCTTTTTTGCGGAAAAGAGTGGAATCGGCGATGACCGTGGTGGCCAGGGCCGTGAAGCTGCCGAGCATCCAGCCGAAGAATACGTCGGTGGGATGATGCCATCCAAGGTAAATTCGAGAGAAACCGAGCAGCCCTACTAGGATGCCCAGCAACATGGTGATTGCGGTGGTGTGTTTGCGCAGGGCAAGGGGCAGGGTCCAGCCCACGAACTCGGTGGTGTGCCCGGACGGCAGCGAGTGGAATGTGCCGCGGTGGGTGATCGGATCCCATCGGTACTGGAGCTGTGAAGGACGCGGACGCCCCACGGTGCGTTTGATGAAGTGGACGCACAATACGGCCACGATTACCTGCACTGCCAGCAGGATGAGCACATACCGGCGGGTCTCAAAGTCGCCTTTGCGGAGGGCCTGAATAAGCATGGCTCCGTAAAGGACATAGAAAACGGGATTGCTCCAGTCGGTTATGACTTTAAGAACGCTTGCCAGCATCGGGTGTGCTTGGCTGTGCGCCTTGAAATATGTTGCCACGTCGACCTCTGAGTCAAATCCGAGCCAGAGGCAGCCGAGCATGAGAAAAAGGGGCGCAGAAAAGAGCGCCCAATGTTTCAGGGAATCAATGTTCATTTGGGTCTTTTAGGCTATTGGCACAAATCGGGCAACTCTCTGCACCAAAGAGTTATTCGCTCGCGCTCTCTTCCTCGGCCGCAGCCTCGGATGGGTCGGGAAATTTCTCGTGGGTATACTTGGCCCATGTCTCCTCATCCACGCCCAGTGCTGTCAGGACTTCGGACATCTTTTTGCCTTCCTGTTTCCAGTATTTGAAGGAATGGTCCGCGCACTCGAATGGGATGACGAGGGTGCCGTCTTCGTCGAAATATGGTTCGGTCTTGTTCATGGTGGAGGGACTATTTCATTTTCAAGGTCGAAATTCAAGCTTGAGGAGATGCCCCCGGTGGCTGCTCGCCGCAGGGGCGTCTGCGACGGGTCAGGAACCCTTTGTAAAGGGTTCCCGACACCCTCCTAAATTTTTTGTAGCTCGCTTCGCTCGAGGGCGCGCGACTTCGAAAATACTACTTTTGCGCCGATAGGCGCATACGGGATCCCAAAGGCCCTCGGCCTTTGGCCGCCGGAGGCGAAATCACCTGATAAATGGAGGCCGAAGGCCGACCTCCACAATTCTTACTTCAGCACGTACTCGGCCAGAGTCCTCTGTACCCCGACAACGTCGGTGCCTTTCTTCAGCTCTTTGATGATGGGTTCGCGGGTGCCGGACATCCAGATCTTGAGCTCGGCATCCATATCGAAATGACCGCTGGTCTCAACGGAGAAACGTGTGATCGATTTGTAGGGCAGGGAAAGGTAGTCGACCTTTTTGCCGGTCATGCCCTGCTTGTCCACGAGGACGAGGCGCTTGTTGGTGAAAACAAACATGTCGCGGATCACCTTGTAGGCCATGACTACGGTTTCGCCAGTGGCGAGAATCGGTGCGAAGTCGTTTTGGATGTCAGCTACGTCCACTTCGGCTGCGTTGCCGAGTACCTTGTCGAGAAGTCCCATGTTAACCTCCATGGTGATTGTCGTGATTGTGGTGAATGTGTGGGCCTTGAAATTCAGTGTGGTGCTACATGCCTACCAGCTTGCGAGCCACGCGTAGTGACTCGCTGCCCAGTGGTCCAAGAGAACCGAGGGCTACAAGCGGCTCAAGATCGTCCAGCGTGTCGGTGTCGTCGAGGTGTTCCAACTCCCGGCATTCGAGATCGGCTGCTTCAAGCTTGTTGCGAGTCTCCTGTGCCACGGTGTCAGTGCTCCATTCAATGTCATGGAACACTTCAGGCACCATGCCGCCGCGGGGGAAGCCGATGAGATAATAGCCGCCATCTTCGGCCGGGCCGAGAACGGCCGCACCGGATTCGATTTGCTCCAGGCCGTGGTTGACGATGTCGGACGTCAGGGCAGGGATGTCGCTGCCCACGAGGAGGGCGCGGTCGTAGCCCATGAAAAAGGCCTCGCGAAAGGCGTTCTCCATCCTGCGGCCGAGGTCTCCCCCTTTTTGAGCGATGTAGCGAAAGCCGGAGCCGAGCCATTCGCGGGTCTCAGCCTTGCGGTCTTCCGGGGTGAAGCAGATGATAATGTCCGCGTTAGAGCCGTGGGACAGTTCATCCAGTTTTTCCTTGGCAAAGACAGAATAGAACTCAGCCGCCAGTTCAGGGGACGAGTCTTCAGCCAGACGTGTTTTCACTGCGCCGGGCTCGGGATATTTAACGAAAAAGAGGATACAGTCCTTCATCTAGTCATTCTCGGGAGGGCGGTAATGGCGGACCAGAGATGTGGGGGATGCACCGAACGCATACCGCAGGCGCAGCCACCAGTTGGTCAGAGTGCGTCGCAGGACTCCCTCTTCATCCCAGCGACGCGATGATGTGGAGACCCTACTCCTCAGAATGGTGATGGGCAATCCTTCATGTCGGATTCGTTTGAAAAATTCCACGTCCTCCATGAGCGGAATCTCGGCAAAGCCTCCTAATGTGCGGAAATGGTCGGCTCCGATGAACTGAGCCTGATCTCCGTATGGGATGCGCTCCAGCCGGGTGCGCATGTTGGCAAACCACGCCACCACGGCCAGTGAAAGGCGAGGGGAGTTGATGGACAGACTGAAGGCTCCGGCTCCGTTGGTGGCCTGCACGGTGCGGCGGATGTCCTGAAAGGCGCCATGGGGAAGACGGGTATCGGCGTGCAGGAAAAGCAGGATTTTCCCACGGGCAAGGGCGGCTCCGGCGTTGAGTTGGCGGCCTCGTCCGGGGGGAGCGTCTACTTTGATGATCGAGTGATCTGTTATGGATTTAAGGGTTTCGTGACCCGGACCGCCGTCGCTGACGATGATCTCAAGCGGTTCGCTGCCCGCGATCTCGCGCACGTGGGCAATGGTATTGTTGATGACCGCAACCTCGTTGTATACGGGGATGATCACGGAAATGTGGGCGTTGGTGGTTGTGTTCCGGTCCATGGATGATTAATAGACGGTTTGTCCGTGATTTTGAAGCGCGGAGTCGAATTCGGCCCGCACAAGGAGATTTCTTATGGTCATATGCTATTTCGGCGATTCCCTGACGCTTGGCTACGGTGACGAAAAAGGCCTTGGCTGGCCCGGTCGTCTGTCCATGGCCCTGCGCGAGAAAGGGCAGGACGTTACCTCGTATAATCTGGGTGTGCGCAAGGACACCTCGGTTCAGCTCCAGCACCGCTGGAAGAGTGAGGCGATGCTTCGTCGAATGCCGGACCAACCTTTCAAGATGGTGTTCAGCTTTGGTGTGGCCGATGTGGCCAATGGCGTACCGTCCGAACAGACGCTGGCTTCCTGCGTCGCCATCCTGACCCAGGCCAAGGCCATGGGCGATGTGATGGTGGTCGGTCCCACCCCGGTCAACGATCAGAGCAAACGCGAGGAGATTACCACGCTCTCTCGCATGATCGCCGGGCTGTGCAAGCGGGTCGACATCCCGTTTGTGCCCACCATTGACTCCATGCACCGCTCCTTCGTATACGGAACCGCCCTCAACGACGGCGACGGCGTACACCCCGCAGGCCCCGGCTATGCGGAACTGGCCGATTATATATTGAAATTCAACACGGCCCGGGAATTCTTCGGGCTTGAATAGAGAATAGAGAGAGATATGTCTGATTTGAAATCCTTTGCTTCGGATAACAATTCCGGTGCTCACCCAGATATCATGCAGGCGGTCGTGGATGCGAACCACGGTCACCTGAAGTCCTACGGCGAGGACGAGATTTCCATTGAGACCGATGAGGTGCTTCAGGAATTCTTCGGCTCCCAGGCCCGTATTCATTATGTGACTACCGGCACCGCCGCCAACGTGCTCGGCCTGCGCGCCGTGACCGAAACCTATAATTCGGTCCTGTGCGCTTCTCCGGCACACATCAACAACGACGAATGCGGCGCCCCCGAGGCCTTTGGCGGCATCAAGCTGGTTCCCATTCCGTCCGAGGACGGCAAGCTCACTCCCGGCATGATCGCTCCGTATCTGGGCCACATCGGGTTTGTGCACGCCTCCCAGCCCAAGGTCATCTCCATCACCCAGCCCACCGAGGTCGGCAAGCTCTACACCCTCAAGGAGATTGAGGATATCGTCGAGTTCGCCCACGACCGTGACCTGCTGGTCCATCTGGATGGTGCGCGTATCGCCAATGCCTGCGCCGCTCTGGACTGCTCCTTTTTCGATATGACCACTGCGCTGGATATCGACCTGCTCTCCTTTGGCGGCACCAAAAATGGCTGCCTCATGAGTGAGGCCGTGGTCTTCCTGAATCCGGACATCGGTCATGGCTTTCCTTACCTGCGCAAGCAGGCCATGCAGTTGGTCTCCAAGATGCGCTTTGTCTCCGCACAGCTGGCCGCCTACCTCAAGGACGACCTGTGGTTGAAGAACGCCAAGCACGCCAATGCCATGGCCCAGCGCCTGGCTGAGAAGGCCGGACAGATCGAGGGCGTGGAGATCAAGGGCTCAGTGGATTGCAACGCGTTGTTTGCCTACCTGCCGCCCGATGTGACCGAGAAGCTGCTGGAAAAATATTACTTTTACGTATGGGATGCCCACGACAACACCGTTCGTTGGATGACCTCCTGGGCCACAACCGAAGAAATGGTGGATGAGTTCGTGGAAGACATCCGCACGGCTATGGAGGCCCGCTAGTGTCACCTAAGATGAAGCGTATTTGCGTCTATCTCGGTTCCAATCCCGGCTTTGACCCCGCTTATGGCGAGGCTACCGAAGCTCTTGCCCGCGAACTGGCCGAGCGTAACATCGGCCTTGTCTACGGTGGCTCCGACGTGGGCCTCATGGGGCGTCTAGCCAATGCCTGTCTCAAGGCGGGCGGCGAGGTGATTGGCGTCATCCCGAAATTGCTCGTGGAAAAGGAAGTGGCCCACACCGGCCTCACCGAGATGCACATCGTGGAATCCATGCACGAGCGCAAGCAGAAGATGGCGGAGCTGTCCGACGGCTTCATCGCACTGCCCGGCGGCATCGGCACCCTTGAGGAGTTTTTCGAGGTGCTGACCTGGAACCAGCTTGGCTACCATGCCAAACCGTGCGGTCTGCTCGATGTCAAAGGGTACTACACCTGTCTGGCAGAGCATATGGACCGGATGGTGCTTCAGGGCTTTCTGGTGCAGGACCACCGCGCCATGGTGCTCACCGATTCCACTCCGGAAGGGCTGCTTGGTCAGTTCACGGAATACGTTCCGCCGCAGGTGGACAAGTGGATTGAGAAGAAGAAGGGGCTGTAAGACAGCGGTGGGTGGTCCTTTCTCATGATAGGACTACTTCACCCCGAGAATTAGAGCGGATTGAGAAATAGGTATGGTGTCCCTCTACTTCCCCGTTTCGGCCGAAAGTTTCTACTTTGCAATGGACCTATGAAGCTGGGGCGTTGCAGGCTCGAGTTGCAATACTGCACTCATGGCATCTCTTCTGAAAAAATCTGGCTGCGAAATCGGGAGGAAGGTCGATGAAACATGCAGGCGCATGTCTGTGCGGCAAAGTTGCATTCGAGATAGAAGGGGACTTTGAAAGTTTTTTCTTATGTCATTGTGAGCGGTGCCGCAAAGATACCGGATCCGCCCATGCAGCGAATTTGTTCTCGTCCACAGCCAAATTAAAGTGGTTGTCCGGAGAAGAGAACGTGCGCATATTTGATTTCAACTCGACCGGTCACATTAAGAGTTTCTGTACCAATTGCGGGTCGGCCCTTCCAAATATTCAAATGGAAGGAACGCTTCTCGTCGTCCCTGCGGGGAGCCTTGACCGCGATGTGCCGATCAAACCTAACGGTCATATATTTTATGCGAGCAAGGCCAACTGGGACAATGGGCTGGAGGATATTCCCACTTTCGATGGACTTCCAGAGGGGAGTGAATAGTGGAAAGGTATGGGGATCAGAGTGTATGGCGCCCTGATTCTGGTGCGGGGTTTCACCTTGCAGTATACGCATATCCATGTAAGCCTTGTCTATTGCGACGCATAAAGCCGCAACGGCAACATTGCATGGTTTACTAAGAATTCACATATTCAAGCTTACAGGAGCACGAACATGGCAAAAGCAACTGCCCGTCATCTTTTGGTTAGTGATGAACAGACCTGCTTGGATCTGAAGAAACAGATTCAGGAAGGCGCAGATTTCGCCGAACTGGCAAAACAGCACTCCAGCTGCCCCTCCGGACAGCGCGGTGGCGATCTCGGTGAGTTCGGCCCCGGTGCCATGGTCCCGGAATTTGACACCGTTGTGTTCAACGAAGCCGTTGGCGAAGTTCACGGCCCGGTCAAGACTCAGTTTGGTTACCATCTGCTGGAAATCACCAGCCGCGAAGACTAAACAACTCTTCATCGTCATAAAGAAACGGCCCTTGTCAGTGTGTGCTGGCAAGGGCCGTTTTCTTTTGATGAGGTAGGTTCCCGTTCAATTCATGGAAGACGCACCGCTCTTGGTAGACAAGTCGATCGACAAAACGAAGGGCTCTAGTAATAAAGAAATATCCGATTGTCATTTTCTGCAGGGGTCTGTACTTTTGTTGTCAAAATAAAGGAGGCTATATGCACTGGATGAATGTGACCCGTCTCTCGATATTTCTTTTTAGTATAATTACTTTGGCCTGTTGTAATGTGTGCTGGGCATGTACTGGTATTCAGCTTGAGGGCTTTGACGGCACTGTTGTCTTTGGTCGTACTCAAGAGTGGGGCAAGTTTGATCTCGAACCGAAGATCGCGGTCTACAGTAAGGGGCAGTTGGTTAAAAGCAGTACTCCGGACGGGAAGGATGGCATATCTTGGAATG
The DNA here is from genome assembly GCF_012516435.1 of Pseudodesulfovibrio sp. zrk46. Taxonomy (NCBI): domain Bacteria; kingdom Pseudomonadati; phylum Thermodesulfobacteriota; class Desulfovibrionia; order Desulfovibrionales; family Desulfovibrionaceae; genus Pseudodesulfovibrio; species Pseudodesulfovibrio sp. zrk46. The sequence continues at coordinate 303,759 of NZ_CP051216.1, read as the reverse complement.
TCACGTATGGGTTTGTGGGGATTTTGCTTAAAGATCACGTCATCAACACAGGTATGAACGAAAAAGGACTGGCCGGTGGGATGTTCTATCACAAAGGCTTTGCTGAGTATGTCGATTATGATCCGAAATTGCGCGACAGTTCACTCGCGCCCACTGATTTGCTGACTTATATCCTTTCCAACTGCGCAGATATTGAGGACGTTAAGAAAAAGGTTAGCGACGTAAGAGTCGTTCCTGTGGTTGATGAGACTCTTAAAGCGCCTTACCCCTTGCATGCTATGATCGTTGATCCAAAAGGTAATAGTGTCGTTATTGAATTTCGTGGTGGCAAAACAAACATTATCGATAACCCGGTGGGTGTTATTACCAATAATCCCACCTTCGACTGGCATCTGACTAATCTCAGAAATTACTGCAAAATTTCCAATGTGCCCTGCTCGGATTCAGAGTGCGGTAACTTGGAAATTACTCCTTTGTCGGGAGGAACTGGATTTCTTGGCTTACCTGGCGATTTTACATCTACTTCACGATTTGTGCGAGCTGCACTATTTGTTCAGACGGCCCGGCAGACATGTGGTGGAGAGGATACGGTAACTGAGTCATTCCGTATTTTGGATAGCTTTAATGTGCCCGCAACTCAGTCCGAAGGGGCGAGCAATGCGCACCTTTTGTCTGGAACTCAATATACAATCGTCAATGATACCAAAAACCAAATTCTTTATTATCATACCATGCGAAATCGTTGTGTTCGAAAGATCGATCTGCAAAAAATAGACTTTGGTCGAGATGTCGAGAGGCAGCCAATCCCACTTGATAAACCTAATGACAACGGTTTTCAGGATGTAACTGGCTTATTGCAATGAACTCTAGGGCGACACAGGGGGCAAATGCTCTACTTTTCGAGGGGCTGCTCAACTAGTCCGCTGAATACGTTTCGCAACGGGTGAGCAAGTAGATCGACAGGAACTAGTGTCTCCAAACTAGGAAAATTCGGCGTAAAGGCCTCTTGCACGACGTATGTGCGGGAGGCCTCTTTCTTTGGTCAAAAGCCCGCTGCCGTGTTATGGTTGTAGTGACTCCAACCAGCCAAGTGAGGCAGCCATGAGTAGTGTGCGTGTGTTGGTTTTTCTGGCAGCGGCAATGTTTCTTTTTTTCATCGGCGAGGGTCTTTCCGAACAGACGGACATTCGCTCGACATACCCGCACGGCGTCGTGTCTCATCAGCGAGATATGGCGGCGGATGTGAGGTATGCTGCACTGCCTGCACACAACGTCCTCCTGAGCACCCGATTCGCGGAACGTGGGGCTGGAGAGTTGCAGGATGGGATCCTGCACATTGGCTGCAACAACGGCCCTTTGTAGACCCGGCTGTCCCAACGTAAAACGCCCCGCAGAAGCGGGGCGTTTTTTTGTGTCATGGAAAACTGTCGTTATTTGCAGATGGCATTTGCGTCGAGCGCCTTGAGCCACGGCCCTGCACCGTATCCGATCAGCACCTTTTCGCCTGCGACGAGGACCGGTGTGCCGGGAATCTTGGCGCTATGGGCAAGGGCTGAACTCTGAAGCGTATGCGGTTCGTGCTCTTTCTGCAGCCGTGCATACAAGGCTTCGATGGATTCATCGGCGCCCAGCATCTGCGGGAAGAAGACGATGAACTGTGAGAGCACCACCATGCGAGCCTCTGCGACATCATCGGTCTTGGGCTGCTTGAGGTGCTTGTATGCGAAGTCGAGCTTGTCCAGAAGGTCGTCCTTTCCAACCGCATCTTCGAGAATCCATGCGGCCATGTCGGACCCGATGAAGGTCCTGCGCGGGAAAAAAGAGAGCTTCACTGTGCGATACTTCTCGGGATATTCGCTGAGCAATTTGTGGCCCAGTCGACAGTGCCAGCAGAGCGGGTCGGTCACAACGAGGACATCAAGGTCGCCAGTCCCTTCAAAGGAGACCAGGGCATTGTCGGCGATATCCTGATAAAGGGGATCGCATCCATTGGGCACCTTGTCTTCAGCCAAGGCGGGAACAGCCAGCGCCACAACCAACAAAACGGACAAAATCAATTTTCGCATGGCCGGACCTTACGCCCTTCCGCCAACAATGCCAACCCACTGGCACGTATTTGCACAACCGACAACGCACCGATAAGCCGCTCTATCTTGGTCTACGCTGCACCCGAGCGAAGCGAGCACCAAAAAGTTTAGGAAAAGGAGGGGCTGACGCGGGGGAGGGCGGTCTTAAGCCGCCGTGACAATTCTGGCTGGGGTGGGGGCGGGCTGAACGGTGTTGGCATCAACGAACGTGGTGATTCCATCCTTGCCCATGAACCGACTCAATACCTTGGGATCGGATTGCAACAAATCCACGAGAATGAGCCCGTCGAGACAGTTGCCGAAATCCGGGTCCACGTTGAACCCGATGATTTTGCCGCCAAGCTTGAGATACTGGCGCAGCAATACCGGAATGGACTGGCCGCCCTCCACATCGCTGACCAAGGCCGCGACATCTTCGGGATCGTTGAAAACGTGCTCGGGCATGGTGAAATCCACGCGCTTGAGACGCTTCTTTTTGGGCGGACGCTTTGGTTGCGCCATGCCTGCCAGCTCGGGCAAGGAACAGTGACGCTCCATGAAGTTCACTATGAGCTCGCGGGACACGCCAGAATACTCGCCGGAAATGGATACGCAACCGAATAGCTTGGTGTACTTCGGATTCTTGACCACGAATTCGGCCACTCCTTTCCAGAGAAGGAGCAGCGGCTGGTAGCTCTTTTGATACTTGGGAATGATGAAGGAACGGCCCATTTCCATGGCCGGCCCCATGTTCTCGAGCAGGCCGGGCTGGTAACGGAAAAGGGTGGAAGTGTAGAGCCCTTTGGGGCCCTGTTCCTTGAGAATCTCATCGGTCAGACCGAAACGGTATGCCCCGGCAATTTCTCGTTCCTTGTGGTTCCAGAGCACGAGATGACGATAATAGTCGTCGAATTCGTCGATATCCATGGCGCGGCCAGTGCCTTCGCCTACGAGCCGGAAGGTCTTTTCGCGCTGAATACCTATCTCGCGCAGGATACGGGGAATCTGGAACGCCCCGGCCTGGAACACGGTGAAGTCGCCGGACTCGATGAGAATGGCGTCGTCCTTGAGGGCGGCCACTTCACTGGCGAGAATATGCTTGGCGCGGGAGTTGGCAATGGGAGCCATCTCGCGCGTGGTTGTCTTGGATTTGAAGCGGAACTTCGGCTTGTCCTTGCGAAGTAGATAGGTACGGAAACGGAGGTAATCGATGACTTCCTGATCAGTGCCGTACTCGTTAATCTTGGACGGGGCCACCACGGTTCCGAAGGCGACGCGCACAGGATCTTTGTCTTTGCGCTTGATGTTCTCATGCGGCAGCAGCAGGGTGCGCAGTCGGGGATGAATCAGGCCGAGGGTCTGGAAAAGTCCGCTGTTTCTTCCATCAAAAAATACCGGGAGCACGGAGGCGCCGGTCTTGCGGATGATGCGGCCCACCATGGGGGACCACTTGGGGTCGGCCACCATGCCCTTGTTAACCTTGAGACTGGAAACTTCGCCCGCCGGGAACACGATGAGCATGCCGCCGTCCTTGATCCAGCGCATGGATTTCTTGAGGCCCGAGATGTTCTTCTTGGCGGAGTCGGCCTTGCCAAAGGGATCAACCTCAATGAGAAGCTCGTCCATCTCGGGGATCATACCGAGCATGAAGTTGGCCATGATCTTGATGTCCGTGCGCACCTCGCGCAATATT